>JAFWDX010000252.1 GCA_017515945.1 Blautia sp.
CATTCAGGGATCGCTCCCCTGACTCATTCATCGCGACCTGCGCTGCCGGTACGATCAGAAATCATCGCCCTCGTTCAAAGCAGCTTCGACCTCTGCAAACAGGTCGGAATAATCAAAGAGAGTCACGTCCGTAACATCATCGGTAACCACATCAGGCTTATCCCCTCTGGATCTGGCCTCACTCGCAAGCTCATCAGCAGTCCGACGGGGGATCGCCAGCTTTCTGGGCTGAACAGATGGTTCCCTCTCATCAGATGCAGCGGACCTGGATGCGCTCTGGACAGGACGGGCCGACTTGCGGGGGCGTGGAGCGCGGGATGGTCTGAGGTCTTCCTCTGCATCGGGATATGAACCGCTCCCGGCAGTTGCCGCGGCGATCTCCTTGCGCAGCAGTTCATGCGCTTCACTGGTCGCAGACTGGACATGCTGCTCCGGAGTGATCCTGGCCGGCTCGTCCTCATACTCCACAAGGTCGCTTTCATCAACCTCATCGACAAAACCGCCTGTGCGGATCTTTCCGTTCCTGCTCTTTCTGCGCAGCTTTTCTTCGCGGCGGATCTCCTCGGCCTCACGGTCAAGCATGCGCTGCCTGCGCTGCTCTTCTTTGCGCAGTTCTTTAGGTGTCTTTACATATCCGCGCCGGGTATCCTCGATCTCATCCTCTTCGTCAATGTCGGGATTTCTCTTCCACAGTTCAGCGATCACATACAGAATGACCAGGAAAACGATGGCCAGACCAAGAATGATCAGTCCCTCAATGCTCTGAGTAGCCATCATAAGATAGCCGATAAAAGGTACTGTCAGTACGATCTTAGGTACATAATCCCGTATCGCGACGGTGATCGGCTGGGCATTGGTAACAGTCGGATCGATCACGGTGCCCCGGCCATTTTCCAGATCAAGGCTGGCGAGATTATAACGGTAAACACTGGCATCCTCGGTGACCAGGAGCGGATCACCGATCTTGATATCACCGGACTTGACCGGTATTGCGTAGGTGACTGAGCCAAGGGCAAGATTGGTTTTGCTGGAAGAATCGTCCTGGATCTCCGTCGTCACTCCGAAGAAGGGCGGTGCGGCCAGCGCCACTACGCAAAGGATCATGCATATAACAACAAAATGTACAATAAATTTGAGAAATTTTGACATTGATCAGACCCCCATCCATTTCCGTTTTACACATTTATTGTTCCCGCGGATATAAAATCGCACCGGTCAATACAGATGTGTCATTCACATACCGTTGCTCAGATAACGGACAATACTGACCATCGCGGCCTCCTCATCAGTACCGCTGGCAGAAAGGGTAACCTCTTCACCTGCGTCCAGGCCCAGTGTCATCATACCCATGATACTTTTAGCATTAACCTTTTTGCGGCCGATCTCGACATATATCTCGCTTTCATACTGACTGGCAACCTGTACCAGCTGTGCGACAGGCCTGGCCTCAAGCCCTGTTGAAAGGTTGATCGTGACGGGTTTCCTAATCATAGTTTCTCCTCCTCGGTTCGCCTCAGGGCTTCAGCCATACGGCTGAGTTTGCGGAGTCTGTGATTGACCCCCGACTTGCCCACCTGAGGTTCTGACATGATACCTAATTCTTTTAGAGAGGCCTCCGGAAAACGGATCCTCAGCTGCGCCGTCTGCGCAAGTCCATCAGGGAGATTTTCCAGGCCGATCTTTTCGGCCACGAGACGAATATCCTCTGCCTGGCTCACCGCCGCGCTGACAGTCTTTCCTATGTTTGCGGTCTCACAATTGACTATGCGGTTGACACTGTTACGCATTTCCTTGACGATCCGGATGTTTTCCAGATCCATGAGAGCAACGTTGGCTCCCATGACGGCCAGCAGATCTACGATCTGAGTACCGTCCTTGACGTATACTACATGCGATTTTTTCCGGATCACCACACGGGCGGAAATGCCAAAGCTTTCCATCAGGTTCCTGAGCTGCCCGGCACGGGCGGCATCCTGGCATACAATCTCAAAATGATATGCTTTGTTTGGATCCGAAATGGAGCCTGCAGCCAGAAAGGCACCCCTTATGAATGCTCTCCTGCAGCAGTCCCGCTGGAAAACCAGGTCGTCGCAGATATAAAGACCTGCCTCCCCGTCGTGATCCGGCCTTGCTTTCACTGCAGTGAGAATGCTCTCCTGTTGTAAGGGATCGGAAATCCGCAGACTGTATTCTCCGGCTTTTCCTGTATGATGTTCCTCCCCATGATAATCCTCAGGCTCTATATTAAATGTTTTTTTTGTCAAAGTAAAGCACTTTCTTGAAACTGCTTCATTTTCCGTGTGTATGACCAGACTGCCGGGATGCTCCCCGCCTTCTTCAAATCTGCTGCTCAGTTCCAGCATGGCGGCAAGCTCGGCGATACAACAGTGCCTTGCTTCACTGAACCGGCCGGCCAGTTCCTCTTTCACCATCCCTGAAAAGGACATCTGTCGCCTGCCTCCTCATTTCTTTTCAATCATATGGCGGTCTTTACCGATATCCCTGTGTTCAAGCCTGAATCCAAAGCCTTCGATCCCGCTCAGTGAAGCGTACAAGGCCCGGGCAACAGAAACAGAACGGTGCTTGCCTCCCGTACAGCCTACAGCGATCACCAGGCTCGTCTTGCCCTCTGCTTCATACCTGGGAAGCAGGAATTCAAACATGCCGGTAAGCTTTTCAAGGAAGGGAGCGGCTTCGCCGCTGCCAAAGACATAATCATAAACTTCCTGGTCATTCCCCGTCTGATCCTTGAGCTGCTCCACATAATACGGATTAGGCAAAAAGCGCACATCAAACACGAGGTCTGCATCCGGCGGGATCCCATACTTGTATCCGAACGAAAGAACCGTCACCATCATACTCCGGAACCGCTGTTCCATGACAAAAATACGTTCCACTTCCTGACGCAGCTCCCTGGTCAGCAGATTGGATGTATCGAGTATAAAATCTGCCCGCTTTCGCAGAAAAGCAAGCTTGATCCTTTCAAGACGGATACCGTCTGCGATCCGTCCGTCCCGCGACATGGGATGGGATCTTCTCGTTTCTTTATATCGTTTGACCAGGACATTATCCGCGGCATCCATAAACAGGATCTTTAAATCGACTTTGTCCTTCATCTGCTCCAGCGCCGCCTCCAGTTCATCCAGAGAAGTCCCGCTGCGGGCATCCAGCCCCAGTGCAATATAATGTGACTCTTTTTCTGTGAGAGCCGGAAGCATGTCCACAAAAGGCCCCAGCAAAGGAATCGGCAGATTGTCCACACAAAAATAGCGGGCATCTTCGAGCATTTTAAGTACAGTAGTGATCCCCGCACCCGACATGCCTGTCACGATCAAAAGGCGCATGACGATCCCCCAAATTCTCCCAGCATACGCACCTCCGGTTCCAGCATCACCCCTGATTTCTCCATGACTGTATCCTGTATATGGCGGATCAGCAGATAAATGTCCTGTGCACTCGCATTACCTGTATTGACCACAAATCCGCAATGCTTTTCCGATACCTGCGCATCTCCGATCCTGTATCCCCGCAGACCTGCATCCATGATCAGCTTGCCTGCGAAATACCCGTCCGGTCGTTTGAACGTACTGCCCGCACTCGGAAGATCCAGCGGCTGTTTGGCCGAGCGTTCCTGAGAAAGACGTGTCATCTCTTCCTGGATCCGGGAAGCATCCCCCTTTGCAAGTCTCATACGTGCACTCAGGACGATCTCTCCTGAGCGTGCGAATCTGCTGGTCCTGTATCCCAGATCCAGTTCATCCGCACGATAGTTCCTGACCTCTCCATGCGGCGTCATGGCTGTAACCTGAACGAGAATATCTTTCATCTCCCCGCCATAGGCACCCGCATTCATCATCACAGCCCCGCCAATGGTTCCGGGAATCCCGCCGGCAAACTCCATCCCTGTCAGCGAGGCATCCCTGGCGGCAGAAGCAACCCTGGCAAGCAGAGCGCCGGATAAAGCAAATATCATGTTTCCCGCCACCTGTACTTCCTGCCAGTTGCGGAAAAGCTGGATCACGGCTCCTCTGTATCCTTTATCGCTGACCAGCATGTTGCTGCCGTTTCCAAGAACAAACCAGGGAATCTTTTCTCTGCTGCATAAGTTCAGAACCTCAAAAAGCTCTGCTTCTGAAGAAGGCGACAGGAAATAATCAGCCGGTCCGCCAACGCGGAAAGTTGTATGACGGGAAAGAGGCTCTCCCTGCAGGACATGGGCCTCTCCCAGCAGAGAACAAAACTGTTGGTAAATACTCATAGGACGGTTTCCTTTATCATCTGTATTTGGTCGCGTGAGTATAACATGGAAACTCCGCTATAAAAATCCCGCATCATTATAGACGTTTTTTTTCTCTTTCACAAGCGTTTCCTGACAGAAAAAGATAAATAAATGATTGATAAATAGTAACTGTTCAGTCAG
>JAFWDX010000253.1 GCA_017515945.1 Blautia sp.
AGAATGATGAGGATAATTATGCGGCTGAACTGATGCTCGGGATTGTCCGCAGCAAAAAGGAGTGGAAACCGGATGAGCTGTCTTTTGGCAACAGACTGTTTGACCGCCTGGTGATTCTTTATTGTCGTTATGAAGAACGGTATTCTGATATCCCTGACATCTATCTTGACTTTATGGAAGCGAACATGAAGCAAATGGCAAAAGGCAGGGAAGTGTACGATTTAGCTACTCTCAGAATTCTTGCAATGAGCAGCATTGATAATAAGCCTGTCCTGAACAGACGCAGGAAAATCATAGCGGAGATGATCCGCACTGTTCCGGAAAGAGAAGCGGTAAGTGATGTTGAGCGCCTGGAAGCGGATCTGGAAGTGTTCATTTTTGAAAGCGACGACCGGGTAGACGAGAACCTGCAGTACCTTTATTCCTGCCTGGATGATGAGTATCTGGAAGCCAGAAACTATGCGATCCTCGACTGCCGGCTGTGTCTGATCGAAAGCTGTACGGATCCGCAGAGCCAGAAGGATATCCTGATGGCTGATTATCCGAAACAGTATGAGGCTCTGGAACCTTATCTGAATGAGCTGATGAAAGGCTCTCAGGCTGTGGCGGCATTGAAGATCAATCTGCAGAAATCCTATGCGAATTACTGTCAGTACTGTTCAGGGGGCCGTTATTTTGAACTGTACCCGGATGAAAAGGTGAAGGTCCTGATTGCTACCGGGGAGAAACCATACACCAGGGAACATAAGAAAATTGGCCGTAATGATCCGTGTCCGTGCGGAAGTGGGAGGAAGTATAAACAGTGCTGCATGAATAAGGGAAAGTGAAACGCGGAACCGTCCCCTCTTGACACATACCCGGGCGGGGTATATAATCACCCATAAGATACCCACGGGGGGTATAGAAAGGAGGGCCAGATGTCATCGGAAAACATATTGAATGGACTGCCTGCCATGAATGAACCGGATATCCCTGCACAAAGCGATACCTGCCCGCATTGCAGCGGCCGCAGAAAGGCCCGCTCCCCGCAGGAGCAGAAGGCCCTCCTTACCAGACTTAAGAAGGCGGAGGGCCAGATTCGCGGGATCGAGCGGATGGTGGAGGAGGATGCCTGGTGTCCGGATATCCTGATCCAGGTTTCTGCCGTGACCAGTGCGCTGAACAGCTTCAACAAAGAGCTTCTGGCTTGTCATATGCGCAGCTGTGTGTCGGAGGATATCCGCGCCGGAAATGAAGAAGCGATCGACGATTTTGTAAAACTGATGCAGAAGCTGATGAGGTGAGGGGTGAGAAAACGATGGATCAGTATGTTGTAACAGGAATGAGCTGTGCCGCCTGCCAGGCGAGGGTGGAAAAGGCGGTATCAAAGGTGCCGGGAGTGACCTCCTGCGCGGTAAGCCTCCTGACGAATTCCATGGGGGTGGAGGGCACGGCCGCCCCGGAGGCGGTCATTCAGGCTGTCGAACAGGCCGGCTATGGAGCCAGCGTAAAAGGCGCGGATAGAAAAGCCTCCCAGGCAGGCAGCCTTTCCGCGCAGGAAGACGCGCTGAAGGACCGCGAAACACCTAAGCTCAGACGCCGCCTGATCCTTTCAGCCGCTTTTCTTGCGATACTCATGTACATTTCCATGGGGCACAAGATGTGGGGGTGGCCGCTGCCGGCATATTTTACCCACAACCATCTCGGCCTGACACTGACGCAGATGCTGCTTGCGGTCTGCGTCATGATCATAAACAGAAAGTTTTTCACCAGCGGATTCAGCTTCCTTATCCACGGTGCGCCGAATATGGACACGCTCGTGGCTATGGGTTCTTCGGTCTCTTTTGGATGGAGCCTGTTTGTATTTTACGAAATGTGTGGTATGATCACAAAGGGAGCTTCCAATATGGATCTGATGGAGCTGTATCATGATCAGCTCTACTTTGAATCCGCAGCTATGATTCCTGCTCTGATCACAGTCGGTAAGATGCTGGAGGCTATGTCCAAAGGGCGAACTACGGACGCGCTTAAGAGCCTTATGAAGCTCGCTCCCAAAACCGCTGTGCTCGTGCGGGATGGACAGGAGGTCGAGGTCGGCATCGACGAGGTCGGCACAGGTGATATATTCGTGGTACGTCCCGGTGAAAGCATCCCGGTAGACGGCATCGTCCTGGAGGGCAGCAGTGCGGTCAATGAGTCCGCCCTGACCGGAGAATCGGTCCCGGTGGATAAGGCCGAGGGCGACCGGGTCAGCGCCGCGACGATCAATCAGTCCGGTTTCCTGCGCTGCCAGGCGACAAGGGTCGGAGAGGATACGACGCTGGCGCAGATCATCCATATGGTTTCAGACGCCGCTGCGACCAAAGCGCCCATCGCCCGGATCGCGGACAAGGTTTCCGGCGTGTTCGTTCCGGCTGTGATCGGGATTGCTGCTGTCGTTGTGGCCGGCTGGCTCCTGAAGGGGCAGAGCGTGAGCTTTGCTTTGGCCAGGGGTATTTCAGTGCTCGTGATCTCCTGTCCCTGCGCTCTTGGCCTGGCGACACCTGTAGCGATCATGGTGGGCAACGGCCTTGGCGCAAAAAACGGGATCCTCTTTAAGACCAGCGAGGCATTGGAGTCGGCCGGCAGAGTGGATATCGTAGCGCTTGACAAGACCGGCACCATCACCAGCGGAGAACCGAAGGTGACGGATATATGCCCGGCGGCCGGCCATACGGAGACAGAACTTGTAGAAAAAGCCTACTCACTGGAGATCCTCAGCGAACATCCGCTGTCAAAGGCCATCGTTGAGAAAGCGGAGGCTCTCGGAATGAACGCCTCCGAGGCCCATGATTTTCACGCCCTCCCCGGAAACGGGCTGGCTGCTTCGATCGGCGGCAAAAAGATTCACGGCGGGAGCGGATCCTATATCCGTACATTAACCAATGTAGATCAGACTCTGGCTGCCCGTGCAGATGAACTGGCTGCCCAGGGAAAGACGCCGCTTTTCTTTGAGGAAGAGGGAGAGCTCCTCGGCATCATTGCCGTGGCGGATGTGATCAAGGAGGACTCCGCCCAGGCCGTCCGTGAGCTGCAGGGACTGGGCCTGCAGGTGGTCATGCTGACCGGTGACAATGAGCGCACGGCCAGGGCCATCGGAGCCCAGGCAGGCGTGGACAATGTCGTGGCAGGTGTGCTGCCGGACGGCAAAGAGGCCGTGATCCGTCGGCTCCAGGAGAATGGAAAAGTTGCGATGGTCGGCGACGGCATCAATGATGCTCCGGCCCTGACCCGGGCGGATACCGGGATCGCCATCGGCGCAGGCACGGATGTGGCCATCGACAGCGCGGACGTGGTGCTCATGAACAGCACGCTGACGGATGTGGCCGGCGCGATCCGCCTGAGCCGCGCGACCCTGCGCAATATTCATGAGAACCTGTTCTGGGCCTTCTTTTACAATATGATCTGTATACCGCTGGCAGCAGGACTCTTCCCCTGGAAGATGAACCCCATGATCGGAGCGGCGGCCATGAGCCTGTCCAGCTTTACCGTATGCATGAATGCACTGCGTCTGAACCTTTTCAAGGTACATAACGCTTCGCATGATAAACCACGCAGAACCCAGAGAGTAAACCTCGGAGGCGGGGATAATGCTCCGACGGAAGGAACCATTACGAAGGAAGCAGCCGTTCCGATGGAAGTAACCAAAGTAATCGCTCCGACGGAAGTAACCTCAGACAGAGAGACGACGACGGATGTGCAGTCATCCGCCGTGAAGAACAATGACCAAAGCACAGAAAGGAAAAATGA
>JAFWDX010000254.1 GCA_017515945.1 Blautia sp.
AGTCAAGGAACCTGTCCCCCTGACTCATGAAGGAGCCTGAGCCCCTGACTCATGAGGAGCCTGGCCTCCATTTTATGACCAGCTCTGCACCCGCCGTTTCATATCCTCTATATCCAGCACCCCCCGCGCAAAGCCTTTCCTCACCAGCTCCTCCGGCACATATATATCATATTTTTCAAACACCGGCACTTCTCCGGGATAAACCAGTTCCAGCGGATCGAATTCACTTTCCGCCTGTTCGCGCACCACCTCGTAGAACCGTGCTTCGTCTGCCTGCATGGTAAACTGCATATAGTACGGTCTGGAGGAATTAAAGCCTTTCAGGCCCAGTTCCTGTTGGCATCGGATTTTCAGGAGCCTTTCCAGGGCAAGGAAGGCATAGCTTCCCAGCCAGGGAAACAGCGCCCACATCTTTCCGCCCAGATGGATCAGCGGTCTTTCGGATGTGACCGCTTTGCGGAAGGTATCGCGGGCGTCCTGCAGGCGGCATACTGCATGGGGCATCAGATAGAGATACGTACGGTCCTCCTGCAGGACCTGATACATCCTTTCAAGGATCCGGGTATGGATGTCGCCGGCCACATCCCCGAAATAAGCGGGGATTTTTCCCTTGACCAGACTGCAGTATACATCCCTGGTCTTGTGATCCACATCCTCGACGACCCAGACGCGGCCAGCGATGGCGATTTTGTCCCCAATGGGCGGCGGTTTGACGATGGTGCCGATCTGTTCGGAGCCTGCATGCACCGTATATTCGATATTTTCCTGAAAGACTGCGTAAAACTTATAGCTGTTCACGATCCGCTCACCGGCCAGGCCGACGATCAGACCGCCATTCTCCGTACGGTTGATGTGATCGATCCCGATCAGATGCCGGAGCAGGCACCGGTAATCCTCCTGAGAGATCAGACGGAAACAGTTCAGCGTCAGGACCCTGGAAGCCAGCTCCGCGGGAGTCATTTCCCCGCAGGAAGCCAGCGTGCTCATGGTCTGGTGATAAAGCAGGCTGTAGGGATACCGCTCCATCCGGGGCGGTTCGACAAAGCGCTCCTCTATATACAGCTGTACCAGCGCGATCCCCTGGATCAGATACCAGGGAATACAGTCCGGGAGCATGGCCCGCGCCTCCTGATGCTCCTCTCTCATGACGAACCACATCTGGGACGGATCGCCGCGCCGGCCTGTTCGGCCCATCCGCTGCAGAAAACCGGACACCGTAAACGGAGCATCGATCTGGAAGGCCCGTTCCAGCCTGCCGATGTCGATCCCGAGTTCCAACGTAGCCGTGGCGCAGACGCTCATCAGCGAGTCTTCATCCTTCATATCCTCCTCCGCGCTCTCCCTGTATGAGGCGGAAAGATTTCCATGATGGATGAGAAAGCGGTCCGGCTCATGCCTGACTTCGCAATACTGCCGCAGGCTCTGACAGACTCCTTCGCATTCCTCTCTGGAATTGGTAAAGATCAGGCACTTTTTCCCTCTGGTATGCTCAAAAATATATCCGATACCCGGATCCGCACCCTCAGGGGCCTTGTCCAGAGGGGCCTCTGCCTGCGGGAGCTGCGCCGGGGTGTCCTTCCCCTCATCGGCCTGAGGATCAGTGTTATAGAAATGCTCCATGCTGAGCCGCCATACCTCCCGCGCGCCTTCAAACCGCGGAATGACCGTGCCTCTTTTGCTGCCGGCCCTCAGGAATTCTCCGGCAGCCTCCGGATTTCCTATGGTGGCGGACAGCCCGATCCGTCTGGGATCGCAGCCAGCCAGCCTGCACATCCGCTCGATCAGGCAAAAGGTCTGCAATCCCCGGTCACCCCGCAGCAGGGAATGGATCTCATCGATCACGATAAAACGCAGATCCCCGAATAAAGAAGGGATCTCCATATGCTTGTTGATCAGCAGGGATTCCAGCGACTCAGGCGTGATCTGCAGGATACCGGAGGGCTTGCGCAGGAGCCTGCGCTTTTTCGTCTGTGCCGCATCCCCATGCCACTTGGTGACCAGGATCCCCTCCTCTTCACACAGCTCATCGAGCCGTTCAAACTGATCATTGATCAGCGCCTTTAAAGGCGCGATATACAGGACCCCGACGGACTTTGGTGGATCTTCGTCCAGGAGCGTCAGGATCGGGAAAAAGGCAGCTTCTGTTTTTCCCGAAGCGGTGGAAGCGGTCAGCAGCACATTCTGATCCGTATTGAAAATGGCATCGCCCGCGGCATTCTGCACACCGCGCAGGGTCTGCCAGCCTGACCGGTAGATATAATCCTGAATAAACGGAGCATATCTGTCAAACACATTCATATCGTAAACTCCGCAAAATCGTTTGCTTTCTCATCGGAAACGGCCTCAGAACGGGCATAGGAAAACTCATCAGAATCAAGAAGCTCTTTTATATTCATGTCCGGATTCTGGTACAGCAGATCCAGCAGTTCTATGAAATCCCGGATCACTTCACGCGGCGTGATATTCTGGTCCGCGCCGATCCGCCCGTATTCGATCTTTATAAAGATGACCAGATCCTCTGTGGTCAGGCTCCGCGCATAGCCATAAAGGCCGGCGTGCATATCCGCCAGTTTTTCACAGAGCACCAGCATCTCCTCCGCCGTCAGCGGCTCCAGGTGAATGACAGGCGCGAGCAGATCCCGCGCCCCCGGTCTGGAAAAGCGTCCCTCAGAGAGCCTGGAGCGAAGCGCTTCATAGCTGTAGATCCCGCGCCGCTTGTCCTCGAGCGCCTGTGGCGTCGCTCCCATGATGATCCCCAGATACCGTGCCTTTCCCTGGAGTGTATCGTTGTACATCGTCAGCATCTTTTCATAATTATACTGACGTGTGATGGTGTTGGGAATCTTGTAAATATTGACCAGTTCATCGATCATGATCATCATGCCGGCATATCCGGCCAGACGGAAAAAGACCGCGAAAAGCTTGATGTAATCATACCAGTCGTCATCCGTGATGATCACATTTACGCCCAGGGCTTCCTTTGCCTCTCTTTTTAAGGGGTACTCTCCGCGGAACCAGCGCACGACCTTTGCCTTCGTCTCATCATTGCCCTCAAGGCAGGCATGATAATAAGTCGTCAGCAGTCTGGCAAACTCAAAGCCATGTACCAGTTCGCTGACAGAGGCGGTCACCGCGTAGATTTTTTTATCCGTAGCGGCCGCCAGTCCGGGGTCGTCCGGGGAAAGGCCGGTCTCCTGCAGTGCTTCGCCCTGCAACGTGCTGATCCAGCGGTCCAGCACCAGGGTCAGCGCACCGCCCTCCGGCTTCGTTTTGGTGGACAGATTGGTGATCAGCTCGCGGTAGGTGGCCAGGCCCTGCCCATGGGTGCCCTGCAGGCGGCGTTCGGGGGAAAGATCCGCGTCAGCCACGATAAAGCCACGGTCCATCACGTAATTGCGGATCGTCTGCAGCAGAAAGCTCTTGCCGGAGCCATACCTGCCGACGATAAACCGAAAGGAGGCGCCGCCTTCGGAAATGATATCCACGTCATGCAGGAGCGCTTCGATCTCAGTCTTGCGGCCTACCGCGATATAGGGCAGCCCAATCCGCGGGACAACGCCGCCCTTGAGGGAATTCAGCACCGTCTGGGAGATCCGTTTCGGCACTTTTTTATTTTCAGTCATATCGTTGCACCTCCAAGCAGGTTTTCCAGATCCTCCCGGTAATCCTCCATGACAGCCAGGGTATCATCCTCACAGGACAGGACCGTATCCCCGATCAGATCAAACATAGCCTCATTGACCGCATCTGCCACCAGGTTGGGGAACAGATGATTCTCCTTCAACATTTCATTTACGGAATCGCCCCGCAGCAGAGCGTGCAGAATCCGGATCTGAAGCGGATCCAGCGGCAGATCTGCAGAGCCATCTCCGTCATTCGAGGCATACGACTCTGAGGATACAACGGGTTCCGGCTCTCCTCCGGGATCTACACTGCCGCCCGAAGGCGCTGACGCTGAGGAAATTGCGGGTACCGGCTCTCCTTCGGCAACAGCATGGCTGCCTGAGGGAGTCAATACGACATGCCTTATCTCGGAGGGTATCGGACCCTCATCCGGCACATAGAGGAGCCTGTCCCTCGTCACATCGGCGTCCTGCCGGATCTGTTCCAGCCCGGACAGGTCAATCGTAATCTTTGGTCTGGAAGCCTCGATCTCTGCCTGTCTGTCGGCTTCGATCACCTGAGAGAGCAGCGGGGCCGCCCAGGCATCCTCCGGTTTTTCCTTCAGGTAACGTCCTGTTTTGAGATAACGCCGCAGCATCAGATCCGCCTGATGAAAAAAGCCGTTGAATCTGCTTTTTTCAAAAGCCGGCTTTTCGTATGCTTCCATTCTCCATTCCCCGGAAACGCAGCGGTAAGTTCTGCATGCATTCAGCTTATATTCAAAATCTGCAGGTTTATCCCTCCAGCAGTACACTGCGTTCGAAAGGGGTTTCCATGAGCGGACCGCCTGCTGCCCGAAGCACAGTGTAAACAGATTCTTACCCTGCTCCTTATAATTGTCGACAGCTGTACGCCAGGCCTGGCAGATCAGGTGTTTGCCCTTGTCCAAAGAAAGAACCGGCGAAGCCTCGATTTTAGATCCGGTAAAAAACAGAACGGCTGACCAGAGTGCCTCATCGGAAAAGAGCTGCGGATCCCGCAGAACAGCCAGCCTTTCGTCTCTCGCCAAGAGATCCGGATCTTCAAATTGCATGACTGCTTGCACAGGCATGTCGTGCACGATGGCGTAGTCCTTCATCCAGCGCCGGATGTTCTGGCGCATACGCCCTGATCTGTCCATGCTGTCCAGATATCCTTCTTCAAATTCCAGCAATTTCTGCAGGGCATCCTCGTGGGAGGAGGTCCCGATCCCATTCAGGAGTTCAAAAATATAGATATACGCGGCGGGGGCCGCGATCCTCTGGATATCACCTCTGCGGACATGGGTGCGCCAGGAAAAATACCCGCGCAGCTGCCTTAGCGTCAGATCCTGGTATACAGGGAAATAACAGACATAATCGCCCTCCCAGTCCGTATCATCCTCAAAGTCCTCCATGAATTTACCCTGTTCATAAAAATGCCGGGCTTTTTCCTCCAGCGTCTCAGATCCATACTCATACATCCGGCGCATCTGACGGAGTTTTTCAGGAATTTCCGGTTTCTTGGGCTGGTAAGGCCGGGTCGTAAAGGGCAGCGCTGTTTCCTGATACTTTTTCTCTCCTGCTGCCGGCGCATCCTCCAGCATGACGGTAAAACCCTGAGAGGGTTCTGTCGGGCCGATGGCTCTGTCAAAAAGACGGCAGACGATCTCCTTTTCCGTATCCTCTTCAAAGCTGATACCGATCCAGTTTGATCCGCGCATCCGTATCGGAGCGGTCAGATATGGTCTCGGGAACTCTCTGAGGGCATCCGCTCCGCATCTGAGATCACAGCGCTGGATCATGCTGCCTGTCTGCGAATCCCACTGCTGCATCAGCAGAGCGGCCCATTTGCCGGTCAGCGGATGGCAGAGCACGGAAAAGCCCGGAAAATCGGCCCACTTGTGCTCTTCTTCGATATGATATTTCTCCAGCGCATAAGCCGTCAGCTCAGAAAGCTCCAAGATCACACCTCCCAATATGGTTGTTCTCCGGTACGCAGGGCATCAGTTCAGACAGTGTCAGGAGCACACTTCCTGATATATATCAGAGGATCTTAATACGTACACATCTTTGATTTCACGTATTTTGAGCCTCAGCATATACCGCACGAAAAACCAGACATATTTTCTATTAATTTAATCGCGCGAGTTTAGTATTTCTACAGCATGCAAGCCGCCAACTCAGATAATGTCAGAAACAAAGCTCCTGAAAATCAGAGAAGGGACGGTTCTCTGCATGTGATCACACAGAGAACCGTCCCCTGTGTGATCATGCAGCCGCAGATTTACCAGAGGATCTTAATACGAGGGATTCATTGGTTCCCGTTTTTTACCTCTGAAAATACAACGCGGAAAACAGAATCATTTTCCATCTGTCTCATCGCGCGTATATTTTTACAGCACTACATATTTTAACACAAAGACAACGGCAAGAACATACATAAGCGGAGAGATCTTTTTTGTCTTTCCGGCCAGCAGATGAAGCACGACATATGAGATGATCCCCAGAGAGATTCCCTCGGAGATGGAGTACAGGAACGGCATCGCCATGATGGCGATAAAGGCCGGGATCGCTTCAAGCACGTCTGACCAGTCCAGCTTGACGACCTGCTGCATCATCAGGAAACCAACGATGATCAGTGCCGGAGCCGTGGCAAAGGACGGGATCGCCAGAAAGATCGGCGAGAAGAAAAGCGACAGCGCGAAAAAGATTCCCGTAGTCAGGGAAGTCAGGCCTGTGCGTCCCCCTTCGGCAATACCGGAAGCGGACTCGACAAATGTCGTGACAGTGGATGTACCCATGCAGGCACCGGCTGTTGTCGCGATGGCGTCCGCCAGGAGCGCGCCTTTGATCCCGGGCAGTTTTCCGTCCTCATCGAGCATATCTGCCCTGGAAGCACAGCCGATCAGCGTACCCAGCGTATCAAAGATATCCACAAACAGGAAGGAGAACATGACGACAAAGAAATTGACGCTGCCGATGATGGAGAAATCCAGTTTAAAAAGCGTAGGCGCCAGAGAGGCAGGCAGAGCCACTATGCCGGAGGGGATCAGGCTGTAAAAACCCGCTTCCGGATCCGGGACATAAAAACCGGCCAGCTCACAGCCGATTCCCAGCAGCCATGTGACGACGATACCGATCAGCAGATTTCCTTTCACACGGCGGATCACCAGGAATGCTGTGAACAGAATACCGATCAGCGCCAGCAGTACCGTGATCCCCTCAGATGAAAAGGTCCCGCTTTTGATGGAATCGCTGAACGAAAACATGGATACGAGAGTTGCGGAGCTCACGGCGATGTGGGCATTCTGCAGCCCGATAAAGCTGATAAAAAGGCCGATACCTACGGAAACACCGATCTTGAGTGTTCCGGGGATCGCGTTGAAGATGGCTTCACGCACATTGGTCAGTGAGAGAATGATGAAGAGCAGACCCTCGGCAAATACAGCGGTGAGGGCGACTTCCCAGGTATATCCCATTCCCAGTACCACCGTATAGGCAAAGTATGCGTTCAGACCCATGCCTGCCGAGAGAGCAAAGGGCATGTTCGCAATCAGAGCCATACAGATACATCCAACCGCTGAAGCCAGAGCCGTTGCCGTAAACACCGCCCCGTTGTTCATGCCGGAAGCTGCCAGGATGCCCGGGTTCACGGCGAGGATATAGGCCATCGTCATAAATGTGGTGATACCGGCCATGATCTCCGTCCGGACATTTGTCTGGTGTTCCTTCAGTTTAAATAACTGTTCCATGGTTTTGTTCCTCCTGAAAAAGTTTTGTCTGCCAGGCATGCCGGGCGGACACGGGAATCATTATAATTACTTTCTCATATTTCGTCCACAAATTTTTTAAAAAGGGTAACTGTGAAGGAGCTTGTGACTGAACAGTTACAAAAAAGGCAGTACGATGCGGGCTGGACAGGAAACAAAATGTAAACAAAAAGTGAACAAATCACGAACTATCGGTTCATGATTTGTTCATTTGCATCTACACTATATTTCCGGAGTCAAACCCTATCATACTGCCGCTGTTGTCTATTAAGCGGCCTCGTAACTGTTCATTCACAAGCTTCTTCACAGTTACGAGACCAGGCGCAGGCTCCTTTCGTCCCATTGAAGGTGCGCCTCCCAAGGGACGCCTGCGGTGTGGCCTTGACTATTGAGCTTTTGTTCCACACACCTGTCAGAGCACGCCTGCGGTGTCACAGTGAATGCGAGGTGCTGACTGAACAGTTACGCGGCAGCTTCTGTAGCAGCCTCATCTGCAGCTTCTGTAGCTGCCTCATCTGTGGCTTCTTCCACTGCTTCATCTGCAGCCTCTTCCACGGCTTCACCAGCTTCTGCGGTCTCATCGGCAGCTTC
>JAFWDX010000255.1 GCA_017515945.1 Blautia sp.
CTATGCCCTGGCCCTCATGTTCAAAGATTATCCGGGAGAGATCTACGCCGCCAGAAAGGACAGCCCGATGATCATCGGAGTGACCGGGCAGGAAACCTTTGTGGCTTCTGATGTGACAGCGATGCTGAATCACACGAGGAAGGTGTATTATATCGGCAATCTTCAGGTAGCAAGGCTGAAGCCCGGCGAAGCCCATTTTTATGACCTGAACGGAGATGAGATCCACATTCCGGAGACAGAGGTGGCCTGGGAGGCAGCAGGCGCGGATAAGTCCGGCTATGAGCATTTCATGATGAAGGAGATCCATGAGCAGCCTCAGGCTGTAAGAAATACAATGGAGAGTGTCCTGAAGGATGATGAGATCTCATTCAGCACGGCCGGTCTGGATGACGCCTTTCTTAAGAATCTGGATTCTGTCTGCATCATTGCCTGTGGTTCAGCCTGGCATGCAGGTATGACGGCACAATATGTCATGGAAGATCTGGCACAGATTCCGGTAAGGGTGGAGCTGGCGTCTGAATACAGATATCGCAGGGTTCCTGCCTTCGGGAATTCTCTCGTGATCGTGATCTCGCAGTCCGGCGAAACGGCAGACAGCCTTGAGGCATTGCGTATCGCAAAGGAGAACGGAATCCCCGTGCTCGGGATCGTAAATGTAGACGGTTCTAGTATTGCCCGTGAGGCAGATTTTGTACTGTACACGAAAGCCGGCCCGGAGATCGCGGTTGCGACGACGAAAGCGTTTTCCTCGCGGCTCATGTTGATGTATCTCTTTTCCGTTAAGCTGGCGGAGGAAAAAGGAAGGATCACTCGGGATACGTACCTCTCTTATATCAGAGAACTTCAGAAGCTTCCGGATAAAATCAAGGAGCTGCTGCTGGAAAAGGAACGGATCCAGTGGTTTGCCTCAAAATATGCCAACGCGAAGGACGCCTTCTTTATCGGCCGCGGGGCGGACTATGCCATAAGCATGGAGGGGAGCCTGAAGCTGAAGGAAATCACCTATATACACAGTGAAGCCTACGCGGCAGGCGAGCTTAAGCATGGAACCATCAGTCTGATCGAAAAAAACACACCGGTGATCGGTATACTCACACAGAAAAAACTGCTGGAAAAAACCATCAGCAATATGAAGGAGTGTAAGGCCAGGGGCGCGTATCTGATCGCAATTACGGATAAAGAGAGCGAAGCAACGGGCAGCAGCATGGATTTTATGGTCAGGATTCCGGAGACGGAGGAACATTTTTCCGGGATACTTGCCGTGATTCCGCTGCAGCTTTTCGGATACTATATCAGTGTCGCCAGGGGCCTGGATGTGGATAAACCGCGGAACCTGGCGAAGAGTGTCACTGTAGAGTAATATACTCGCGGAAACAATTATACTAGAGGGTCTTAATACGTGGAAAGCTTTGCTTCCACGTATTAAGACGCTCTAGTATATTAAGCGCCGGGTAATTGATCCGTCAGCAAATCTCATATACTGCGACATCGCAGGCGTACCCTGGCAGGTACGTGAAGATAAAGTCGAACAGTCAGGGAATGCCGGTGGTGTGGCTTTGCAAGTGTGAAGGAGTTTGTGAC
Organism: Blautia sp.; assembly: GCA_017515945.1. Lineage (GTDB taxonomy): Bacteria > Bacillota > Clostridia > Lachnospirales > Lachnospiraceae > Blautia_A. The sequence continues at coordinate 1,582 of JAFWDX010000255.1, forward strand.
GTATTTTGACGGCAGTCCGGCGGGCATGAAACGCATATATGGATGAAAGGCAGTACAGAACAGAAAGGTCAGACAAGATGAGCTATACAATTGAAGAGGTATTGAATCATATCGAGGAAGAGGACGTCCGATTTGTGCGTCTGGCATTCAGGGATGCGTTTGGCGTCCAGAAAAATATCGCGGTGATGCCGGGAGAGGTGAAGAAGGCCTTTGACATGGGGCTGTCGATCAATGCCAGAGCGATCGCCGGCTTTTCAGAAAGCCCGTATGCGTGTCTTTATCTGAAACCGGATCCGGACACACTGACGATCCTTCCGTGGCGGTCGGAAAGCGGAACGGTTCTGCGCATGTTCTGCGATGTCTGTACGCCGGATGGCGAAGTGTATGAGTCAGATACAAGGCTGATTCTGAAGAACGCCGTGGAGAAGGCAAAGAAAGCCGGGATAGAATTCCGTTTCGGCACGGAGAGCGAATTTTATTTATTTCTGAAAGATGAAAACGGAAATCCGACAAAGATCCCCTATGATCATGCAGGTTACCTCGATATCGCACCGGCTGATAAGTGCGAAAACATCCGGCGTGAAATCAACCTGACAATAGAAAAAATGGGGCTTACTCCGGAACGTTCTCATCATGAACGTGGCCCTGGGCAGAACGAGATTGACTTTCATTATGCCCGGCCTCTGAAGGCGGCCGACCAGATCACGACCTTCAAAATGGCGGTCAGAACGATCGCAGACAGGTTCGGTCTCTATGCGGATTTCTCACCGATGCCGCTGGCGGGTCAGCCAGGAAACGGATATCATATTAATCTGTATGCCGTTCGGAAGGATGGGGAAGATGTGGCTCTGCAGGCAGCCGCGGGAATCCTGGAGGTAATCCGGGACATTACCGTCTTTCTCAATCCGACAGATGATTCCTATTCAAGGCTCGGCTGCAGTACGGCGCCGGACAGGGTAAACTGGTCAAGGGAGGGGAAATCCGAGCTTATGTATATCGAATCCTTCCAGGGAAAAACGCGTGCGGAACTGAGGTCCCCTGATGCGTCGAGCAACCCATATCTGGTGTATGCGCTGCTGATCCATGCAGGACTGTCGGGAATTGAGCGTAGTCTTTCGCTCCCTGATGTGGATGGGGATCTGCTTCCGTCATCCAGGAAGGAGGCGGGGGCTGCCGCCATGAAAAGTGATTTTGTACGGCAGTTCATTCCAGGAGAGATCCTTCGGGTTTACTGCGGCCAGCAGTAAGTTAACCTTCTGTTTTTTTAGAGGGGAGTGAAGACATGTCCGGAGAAGAACAGATGCAGCATTCAATACTGGCGGTTTCCGGTGAGAAAAAAATCTTTACACTTATCAGAAGATCTCTTCAGAATAATTGCGTCATGTCATTTGAATCTGCAGACAATGCAGCCGGTGCCAGAAGGAGCATACTGGAGCGCTATTATACGCTTGTGGTCATCAACTGTCCTCTTGCGGATGAATCCGGCGTGGAACTGGCCATAGATACTGCGAACCAATGCAGTGCATCGATCCTTCTGATCGTTCCGGGTGATGTGTATACAGCAACGCTGGAGCGTGTAACAGACTATGGAATCCTTGTGATCGACAAGCCTTTTCCGGTTTACCGCCTCGGCCATGCGATGCGCTTTCTCTCAGCACATCAGTCAAGACTGAAAAAGCTGGAACAGAAGGTGGAGTCGCTGAAAGATAAAATGCAGGAGATCCGGGTGGTTGATAAAGCAAAGTTCCTCCTGGTTGAACGTGAACACATGACAGAGGATGAGGCGCATCGCTATATCGGAAAACAGGCTATGAATCATGGAGTGTCCAGGCTCAGGATTGCACAGCAGATTCTTGATGATGAACAGACATGAGACATATTTTGACCTGGAGCGCCAAAGCGCGATAGGCTACAAAATAGTCATCCTGACAGTAAGTCGTGAATTATAACCTGCGTTATAGGAGGAGTCAGGGGTTCAGGTGAGTCAGGGGGACAGGTTCCTCCTCACCTGAACCCCTGACTCATGCAGGAAACTGACACACTTTGACTCATTTTAGACAAAAATTGAAATTCTTTCCTTGAAAATCTGTGATAAATGCATTAAAATATGAGAATCAACACAATAAATTCTGCAAAGTTTCATAATTGAAAGGAGGCACTGTTTATGAAAAAGTTACTTCCTGTACTGCTGAGCCTGGGTCTGATTTTCGCTTCTCCGGTTTTTGCGGAGGAAGTTGCCCCGGAGGAAGCGGGCGGTCTTGAAAAAGATCTCATCGTTCTGTATACCAGCGATGTGCATTGCGGCATAGATCAGCATTTCGGCTATGTCGGACTTAAGGCCGTACGGGATTCTCTGGAGGCCGCAGGCAATTATACGCTGCTGGTGGATGACGGGGATTCGATCCAGGGAGAGCCGATTGGTACGGTTACAGAGGGCGAAGCAATCATTGAGCTGATGAATGCGATTGGATATGACATCGCGATTCCGGGAAATCATGAATTCGATTATGGAATGGACCGCTTCCTGGAGCTTGCTCAGATGGCGGAATATCCTTACATCAGCTGTAACTTCAATAAAGAGGGAGAGCTTATTTTTGATCCTTATATTATCAAGGAGTTCGATGGTGTGAAGATTGCGTTTGTCGGCATTACCACGCCTGAGACCCTGTCATCTTCGACACCCAGATATTTCCAGGATGAGGACGGGAATTATATATACGGCTTTTTCCAGGATACAACCGGTGAAGCCTTATACAGTGCTGTCCAGAGCGCCGTGGACGATGCCAGGGCAGAGGGCGTCGATTATGTTTTTGCGATGGCGCATACGGGCAACGGAGCTGAATGCGCACCCTGGACCTATGCGGACATCATTTCTCATACGACCGGGATCGATGCGTACATGGACGGTCATTCTCATGACACGGATCAGGTAGTCATGAAAAACAAGGACGGAGAAGACGTGATCCGTACAGCCTGCGGCACAAAGCTGGAGGGTATCGGATGGGTCAAGGTGCCTGCGGATCCGGAAGAGGGACTGACGTCCGGTTTATATACGTGGAATAACACTGTTTCCGCTCCGGATCTGCTGGGCATCAGCAATGAAATGACGGATCTGGTCGATGACGCAACCGAGGAGCTGAATGAGATGCTCGGGACAGTCGTCGCCAAAACGCCTGTAAAACTGACGATCGAGGATCCCGAAGCGCGGAGTGCAGAGGGCAAACCGATCCGGATCATCCGCAGAACGGAAACAAACCTCGGCGATCTCTGTGCGGATGCGTACCTCGATCAGTCCGGCGCCGATATTGCCTTTGTCAATGGCGGCGGCATCCGCGTCAACATTGAGGCGGGAGATATCACCATGAATGATATCTTAAAGGTCCATCCCTATGGAAACATGATGTGCGTGATCGAAGCCACAGGCCAGCAGATCCTGGATACACTGGAGTGGGGCGCACATGCGGTGCCGGAGGAATTCGGAGGCTTCCTGCAGACAGCCGGCCTGACCTATGAGATCCATACCTACATCGACAGCTCCTGTGGAGAAGATGAGAATGGCATGTTCACCGGAGTCAACGGAGAATACCGTGTAAAGAACGTCATGGTAGGCGGTGAACCGCTGGAGCTTGATAAGACTTATACGGTGGCTTCCATCAATTATATGATCAAGGACTGCGGAGACGGACATACCGCCCTTAAAGACTGCCCGGTGATTCAGGACGACGTCAAGATCGATAACCAGGTGCTTATGAACTATATCATGGATACGCTGGGCGGCGTGATCGGCGAAGAGTACGCAGAGCCATACGGCCAGGGCAGGATCGTGGCGGTCGAGGAAGCTCCTGCCGGGGAAGCGGATGCCACAGAAGCTGATGAAGCAGCTTCTGCAGAGGAAACGCCTGCCGAGGAAACGCCTGCAGAGGAAGTGAAGGCTCCTGCCGAGGAAACGCCTGCAGAGGAAGCGGAAGCGCCTGCAGAGGAGACGGCTGCAGAGGAGGCAGAAGCTCCTGCTGAGGAAGCGGAAGCATCTGCAGAGGAAACGCCTGCGGAGGAAACAGCTGCCGAGGAAACAACTGCAGAAGAAACTGCCTGAGTGGCTGTCTAAACACATTGCGAATAACCTCAGGATCGAGGCTGTTCAAGTACATGCCGCATATCCTCAGGAAGCTCTGAGACAAAATCCAGCGCCTTTCCGGTGAGCGGCTGCGTAAAACGCAGCCGATGTGCGTTGAGAGCCTGCCGGGAAATGTATTCAAAATCCGGATTGTACAGATAATCCCCGATCAGAGGATACCCGATGGATTTCATATGGATCCGGATCTGATGGGTACGGCCCGTCTCCAGTGTAAGGGAGACGAGGCTGTGCCCGTTTTTTGTCTCCAGGACATGATAGTGTGTCACGGCCTGCTCTCCATCCGGATCGATCGTGCGTTCCAGGATGCTGCCGGGTTTTCTTCCGAGGGGTTTGTCGATCGTGCCGGAAGAGGGCTGCGGCACTCCCCTGACGATGGCCAGGTAGTCCCTGCGGATCGCGTGGCGGACACCCATCTCTGAAAGCATGCCGGCGCTCACAAAATGCTTCGCCACAACAGTCAGCCCGGATGTATCCCGATCCAGCCGGTTGGAGCACCGAAAGACAAAGCCGGGATCCTGCCGGCAGCAGTGCCAGGTAACTGCATTGGCCAATGTATTGTCGTAGTTGCCAAAGGAAGGATGCGTGGGCATACCCGCGGGCTTGTCCACGATGAGCAGATCCTCATCCTCATAAAGGATCTTTATGGGGAGCCTGACCGGCAGGACAGTCGGCTCGTGCGTTTCCCGGATCCGGATGACCACACGGTCGCCGCTCCGGACCGGAACGTTGAAATGAGCCGGATCACCGTTTACCATGGCACAATCCGGGTATTTTTTCATTTCCACCAGATTCTGGCGGGAGTATCCCTTGCGGCGCAGGAAGGTACTCAGCCGGCAGCTCTCCTGCGCCGGGATGATGTATGTTATTTCTCTGATCATCATATTGTTCATAATGAGTCACGGGGACAGGTCCCCTGACTCACCCGTGCTTGCAAAGATGGAAAAAAGGAATTATACTGTCCGGTAAATAATATACATGCAAAGGAGGAACGAAACAGATGCATATTATTATATCCCGTAAGCTCCGGCTTTGTCTTGCAGCCGTGATGCTGATGGCGGCTCTGGCCGGAACTGATGCCTCAGCCTTGTCTTTTGGCTCAGTTTCTTCAGATACAGGTGTTTCTGTCGGGGCGAAAAAGAGCGGTTGGGTCGTATACAAAAACGGTTTGAAAAGATATTTTGTGAATGGAAAATACAAAAAAGGCCTGTATATAACAAAGAACAAGAGCATGTACCTCTTCAGTCCTAAAAAAGGATATCTGCTCTATGGAACCCGTGTTTACAAGGGCGTCACCTATTATATCAAGCCTGTCGGCCGTGTAGAGGTCTACAAGAAAGGCGGCGTGTACTATTATCCCAACGGGACCAGGCTGACCCCCGATCAGACCTATGAGTGGGAGACACAGCTGCGCGCGCGCAAGATCGTCAGCCAGATCACAAATGACAGTATGACTCCGGCTCAGAAAATGCTTGCCTGCTTTAACTGGGTCATGGAAGGGTATTATCAGACTTATCACGCCGAAAAGGGCAATGGGTTTTTCACGAACTGGCCGGCGACATTTGCCAATGATCACTTCCTGACGAGAAGCGGTGACTGCGTGTCTGACGCGGCGGCATTTGCATATCTGTGCAAAGCGTTAGGCTATACCAAGGTGTACGTCGTTGTGGATTACAACAACCTCGACGGACATGCCTGGGCGGAGGTAAACGGTCTTATATACGACCCGCTGTTCGCTCAGTCCAAGAGCTTTGCCAACAATTACGGCGTGACCTATGCTGTCTATGAGGATCCGAATCCGTACGTCAAAGTAAAAATCTGAAACTGTTCCGCCAGCACCGGAGGAAGAACAGCTCAAAAGCCACGGAATACATCCTCCGTGGCTTTTATCATGTACGCGGCAGTTCACTTGCGCACCATATCTTCGTATTTCCTGATCAGAGCATCTCTCTCCGGACTCTCCGGAAGGGTTCGCAGATCCTCCAGGAAAATAAGACGCTCTACGCGTTCAGTCTGTTCTCTGATGATTTCTCCTTGATTCATTTCAAACACCTTTCTCGCCCCCTTTCAGGGACAGTATAGCATATCAGGATCGATTTATTCAATCACATGTTTATTTCAGAAATACAAACCTGGCCTGCGCGAAGTCCACTTCATCCTGATTCTGGAGGAGACAGTCTTCTTCGGCCTGCAGGATTTTCCCGTTGACAGAGGTGCCGTTTCGGGAATTCAGATCGGTGAGGAAGTATTCATCATTCCTTCTGCGTATTTTTGCATGGACCCGGCTTACAGTGGGGAGATCGATGACCGCATCGGCGGCTCCTTTCAGCTTGCCGATCACCGTCAGCTCTTCTGAAAGGTAGATCGTGGCCAGCTCGCCGGGTTCACGGCTGACAAGGGAAGCCGGACCGACAACACTGGCGGCGGTCAGCACGACGGTTTCACTTGTCTCAGTCTGACGGGCAGCAGGCGCAAGGTCTTCTCCTGTCCACTCCGGTGTTGTGTCAACAGGTCTGGAGTCTGGCGTGGAGTGTGTACTGTCCTGCAGATTCTCTTCCTCATGCCTGCGGGCGAGCAGCTCATCCAGCATTTCAGGCTCAGTCAGCTTCCGGTTCTTCGTCATGATAAGGCTGAGGCATACGACTAACGCCAGAAGACCGGCACCGCCGCCGAGGATCAGCAGAATCGGGATCTGCGGGAGATATCCGAAATATTTAGCCGCTGCGAGCCCGGCCATGGCGGCCGCCAGGAGTACCACGAGAACGGGCTGCAGGATCCGTTTACCGGCACTGATCACGGGGGAAGACCGGGAACTGGCCGGGGAAAGTGATCTTTCGTAAACAGGTAACGGTCCGTCGGAAATCGGATCTGGAGACGGTCGCACAGGGATATCGGCCTTTCCGGTGAACAGAGCCCGGCGTCTGTCAGCAGGCGGGCTGACCGCCTCCATTTTGCGGGATAAGTCTGCAGAGAACTCCGGCTGCCTGTGAATGTTCGGTTCAGGCTCTGTCTGTCGGCGATACAGCTCTTCTTTGATCTGCTCCAGATGAAAGGTGTCGTCCATGGCTCTTCGATAAACTCCGTATCCGAGCATGACAGCCCGCTGATCTTCATGATCCAGGCGGGGCAGCAGGTATTCCGTCAATTCCTGAAACTGAGTTCGGATCGATTCATCATAGCCAGGCAGATAACAGAAGAACAATTCTTTCTGTCCGGCATCGGCATACATGAAATCCGGCTTGAGAATAAACATGTCCGGATTAAGCAGGTATTCGGCTGCAGATTCCATCACCTTTACAAAGCCCCCGAAAACCAGCTGCAGATCAGAGTAAGAGAGCTTACGCCCTTCATATAGAGAAGAAAGCTGCTGACGGGAGGTGATGTCATAGCACGCATCTGTACGGCTGTTCATATTCTGAAGCCTGCACGAGAGCAGGCCGGGCACGGTACCGGTCATGAGCATGCGGACCTGATAGGACTGGGTATCCAGGTCATCCTGCGTACGGAGGATCAGATAATTTTTATTGACATCTCTTTTATATTCAGGAGTAAGCATATGATTCCCTTCTTTCAGTCCCCGCTTTTGAGCACCTGTCCGATCGAACGGACACCGCGGATCCATGCAACGGGATCGGTCAGCACGGCACCGGCGCTGACTTCGATCGGCCATACAAAGCCTCCGAAAACAGAGACAGTGTTCATACGGTATGAGACGTTTACGGTTGTGGAGACAGATATCGCTGAGTGAAGATCCTGGCCTCCGATGAATCCTGTACCCTCCAGCAGATGGCTCTTGAAAGCGGCCGCCGCATAGGCATCCTGCCCCTGGGCAGCTGCCGTAGTGCCGGTGACCGCTGCCTCGCAGGCTGCTTCGGTCAGCCAGGCGCGGTTGTGAACGTGGAAGAACAGATACAGGATGCCCATCACTACCAGCAGGATCACGCCCATGAGCAGAGAGGCCTCTATGGTCATGCTGCCTTTTCTCCAGTATTTCCCGTTCATTAGAAGAATACCTCCCTTTTACATCATAAGCGTCAATAGATGCCCGGCTAACAGGAATGGGGCAAAGGGAAAAACGTCGTACATTTTTCCCCTGTGTATGACCAGGATCATTATGGCACATAAAGCTGAGAGTATGAGAGCAAGCAGGAGGCAGGCCGTTACGTTGTGCCAGGAGAGCAGAGCGCCAAGTGCCAGCAGCAAAAGACCGTCACCCATTCCGATGCATCCCTGGGAAAGAATGCTGAGCAGGATGAAAACTATGCCTGGGACGAGGCCCGCCAGCCAGGAGCCGGACAGTTCTCCCGACAGAAAGGCACAGACAAGGCCGGTTCCCATGCCTGCAGGTATGGAGAAAAGAAGGATCTCGTTTCGCTTCAGGTCTGTATAAGTGTTCAGGGAAAGCAGCATGAGCACGGCAGCCTCCCGGCATATGTTTATTATCATGGTTATTGTGTCCTTTATTTTTGCTTTTTTACTTGCGGCTGTTCTGGCACTAGTGGTTCGTCTCAATCAGATTTAAACTTAATGTGCCAGATCAGGTTCATAGGCAAGGCGGGTGAAGGCGCCGTAGCGGGATACGGCAACTGAGCCCAACGCAGCATATGAAGGCAAGATGGTGCTTTAAGTTTAAATCTGATTGAGATGGACCACTAGACTCTGTTTGACTTTCATAAAATGAGTCGAGGAACCTGTCCCCGTGACTCATCCACAGCGGCTGCAGGGCGGGAGTCCGGCGGCTTCTGATTCCTTGATCATCCGGACAGAGCGTTTGAGCCCTGAACAGCCGGGGGAATTATGATAGCGGTCGCCCTTGGCGGTGACATAAACGAGCGCGGCGGGGATACCTGAGGAAGCGCAGATTTCACAGGGATAGTATTTTCCACCGTTTTTGTTGCGTCTGGTTGCGAGCTCTGCTCCGGAAATATGTGTGACGGAGAGGTTCAGATGGCTGCAGCCAAGGCTGCGGTGGAATACGGTACCGGTCTCTGTCACATAAACCATGCGTTCCGGTTCAGACTGAACAGGCCTGCTTTCATGAACCTTGCCATTCCATCGCCGGACTTTGACGAAGTTGATCCTGTGGATGCTTTTCAGAGGGATCAGTCCCCCTACGGGATGGAAGGAGTAAACATCCGGGAGAGTAATGTCCTCGATGCCTCCGGCTGCAGGCGTGTAGGTCACGGCTGCTGTGGTTTTTGCCAGCTGGCACAGGTTTGTGAGGTGTACGGTCTCGGTACGGTAAAGATCCATGAAGGAGATCAGGGATATCATGGCGAAAAAGAAGCGAGGGAGGGCCAGCGCGCACTCAACGGTCAGGCTGGCTTTTTTCA
>JAFWDX010000256.1 GCA_017515945.1 Blautia sp.
TGCAGATATAGACATATTTCTGTGCCTGAGACAGGATGCTCAGATATACATTTTCTCCAACCTCATCATTATCCAGCGGAGAATCTCCGAAAGGCTGAATAAAGCCCTCACCCGGAAAAGGATCCGGATGCCAGGTGTGCGGCCGAAAGCCGTCAATGGAATCATCCGGCGCATCATGGCATACCGTCGTCCACATCTGAAGGAACATCTCCGTCATGTTCCAGACAGCGTCGCCCTTCAAAAGCACGGCCGTGTCCTTCCAGTTTCCGAAACGATGACGACGGTTGATATATTCATCAGCCAGGTTGATACCCCCGGTAAATGCCACATATCCGTCAATGATGCACAGCTTGCGGTGATCGCGGTTGTTATGCACGATGTTGGCGATCAGGCGGAAGGGATTGAAAACCTCACATCTGATCCCGAATCCGCGCAGCTTTTCATAATACCGGACCGGCAGCGTAGTCATACAGCCGAAGTCGTCATAGATCAGCCGTACATCGACGCCTTCCTTAACCTTCTGCACCAGAATCTCCAGAATTGTTTCCCACATATATCCTTCATTGATGATAAAATATTCCATGAAAATAAAATGGGAAGCTTTCCGCAGTTCTTCCACGAGGACGGGAAACAGATCATCTCCCAGCCGGAAATATTCGGCTGTGGTATGCTGCCATACCGGCGCTTTTGCCACATTGCGGATATACTGTGACTGGCGGTTGGCGTTTGCGTTGACCCTTTTCAGTCTGTTCCTGGTTTCGGGATCCTCCTCTGTATTCCAGGCGCTCAGTTCAATCGCATGAGAATATTTTCTCTGAATAATGGAATAACGTTTGGATTCACCGGCCAGGAGATAGACCACAAGTCCGAATACCGGAAGGCCGAGGATCAGTAAAGTCCAGAGCAGCTTGTAGGAGGGATTCATCTCACGATTCAGTACAAGAAAGATAATAAGAATAGACCCGATGCTGATGGCAACGTTAATATAGGCAGAATATGCAGCAAGACGCATCGCAAGCATTACCGACCAACCCACCTGCAGGACCACGGCGATCACCACATAAATGATCCTGTTGAACAGGAGCTTTGATATAATTTTGAAGATACGTTTTATTCTGTCCATTGTGAGATCAACCTTAAGAAAAAATCCCTGACCTAAAAAGTCAGGGATTTTTCTGTGCATTAATTATATTTCCGTTTTCTTGCGGCTTCAGACTTTTTCTTGCGGCGAACGCTTGGTTTTTCGTAGTGCTCTCTCTTACGAATCTCCTGCTGAATGCCCGCTTTTGCACAGCTTCTCTTGAATCTACGAAGAGCGCTGTCCAAAGTCTCGTTTTCTTTTACGATGACGTTTGACATAGACCCAACCTAACCTCCCTCCAGTTGTAGATTGTGCGTAAATACAACTGTTTGGGTATTTGTCCAGCACGAGAGATATTATATAACAGGTTTCCCTGTTTCGTCAACAATTTTTGAGTTTTTTTCTCTGTTTTATTTCACCCCAGCTGTTTTTCAAGAATTGATTTCACAGCATCAATGGCTTCCTGTGCTTTGGCAGGATTCTTGCCTCCGGCCTGTGCCATTCCCGGGCGTCCGCCGCCGCCTCCGCCGGCGATCGCAGCCACCTCACGGATGAGATTGCCTGCATGGGCGCCGGCTTTCTGCGCCTGTTCCGTCACCATTGTCAGGAAATTAACCTTGCCGTCGTTTACAGCTGCCAGCACCACTACGCCTTCGCCGATCTTTTCCTTAAGCCGGTCGCCCAGATCGCGCAGCCCGTTCATATCCACACCGTCCGCCTTTACAGCCAGGAGCTTCATCCCTTTAACCGTAACGATCTGGTTCTCAACATCCCCTACTGAACCCTGAGCCAGTTTGCTCTTAAGGGATTCATTCTCGCTCTGGAGTGCTTTAATCTCACTCTGCAGATGGGCAATCCGTTCATTCAGCTCTGCCGGAGAAGTTTTAAGGGTATGGGCGGCCTGAGCCAGGAGCTCCTCCTCACGATGATAATAAGCAGTCACAGCGGCGCCTGTCAGTGCCTCGATCCTGCGCACTCCCGCGGAAATGCCGGACTCTGAGACGATCTTAAAGAGTCTGATCCGTGCCGTATTGTCCACATGTGTCCCGCCGCACAGCTCACGGGAGAAATCGCCCATGGAAACAACGCGGACACTGTCACCGTATTTGTCTCCGAACAGAGCCATGGCACCGGATTTTTTCGCCTCATCGACACTCATGATGTCCGTATGGACCGGCAGGCCGGCCTCGATCTCCTCATTGACCAGGTTTTCAACCTTTTGTATCTCTTCCGGCGTCATGGCCTGGAAATGCGAGAAGTCAAATCTCAGTCTGTCCGCCGTCACCAGGGATCCCTTCTGCTCGACATGTGTGCCGAGAACCGTGCGCAGTGCCTTCTGCAGCAGATGTGTCGCGCTGTGGTTGCGGCAGATGTCCGCGCGCAGATCCTTTTCGACCTGCAGGGTCACAGTCTCGCCGTTGCGGAGCATACCTGAAACCATGTGTCCGACATGACCCACCTTGCCTCCGCGCATGGAGATGGTGTCCTCCACGACAAATCTGCCGTTATCCGTATAGATCACACCGGTGTCGCCGGTCTGTCCGCCCATGGTGGCATAGAAAGGCGTACGCTCCGTGATGATCGTACCGTTCTGCCCTTCCATCAGCGCGTCAGTCAGCTCCTCCTCCGTGGTCATGGCTGTGATCACAGAGCTTTCTTCAAGCTTCTCATATCCGTCAAAGGCCGTGGACAGATCCACGGGAAGCTGATCATAAACCGTGGCGTCCGCACCCATGTAGTTCGTCACTTCGCGGGCCTTGCGGGCCTTCTCACGCTGTTCGTTCATGGCGGCGGTAAAACCGTCCTCATCGATCCCGTATCCCTTTTCTTCGAGAATCTCCCTGGTCAGATCCAGCGGGAAACCATATGTGTCATAGAGTCTGAAGGCGTCATTGCCGGAGAGGGTTTTCACTCCTGCAGCTGCCATGGATTCCTCCATATCCGCCAGGATCCGCAGTCCCTGATCGATCGTCTTGTCGAACTGCTTCTCTTCATTTGTCAGCACATTAAAGATGAAGTCTTTCTTATCTGCCAGCTCGGGATATCCGGCCTTGGATCCCTCGATCACCTCTTCGGACAGGCGGGCCAGGAACGCACCCTGGATACCGAGGAGTCTCCCGTGACGGGCAGCTCTGCGGATCAGGCGGCGGAGCACATATCCTCTGCCCTCGTTTGTCGGCATGATGCCGTCAGAGATCATAAACGTGGCTGAACGGATGTGGTCCGTGATCAGGCGGATCGACACGTCATCCTTGTACACCTTGCCGTACTCCTTGCCGGCCACCTCACAGACCAGAGAACGCAGGGAGCGGATCGTATCCACATCAAAGATCGAATCGACGTCCTGCACCACGACAGCCAGACGCTCAAGCCCCATGCCCGTGTCGATATTTTTCTGCTTCAGTTCTGTATAGTGCCCTTCACCGTCATTCTCAAACTGGGTGAAAACATCGTTCCACACCTCGATATAACGGTCACAGTCACAGCCGACGGTACATCCGGGCTTGCCGCAGCCATATTTCTCGCCTCTGTCATAATAGATCTCAGAACAGGGGCCGCAGGGTCCTGCGCCATGCTCCCAGAAGTTGTCTTCTTTTCCAAAACGGAAGATCTTTTCCGCGGGAATGCCGATTTCTTTATTCCAGATGTCAAAGGCTTCGTCGTCATCCAGGTAAACAGAAGGATAAAGACGCTCCGGATCCAGGCCTACAACCTGTGTAAGGAATTCCCAGGACCAGGTAAGGGCTTCTCTTTTGAAATAATCACCAAAGGAGAAATTACCGAGCATTTCAAAAAAAGTACCGTGGCGGGCGGTTTTTCCCACGTTTTCGATATCGCCGGTACGGATACATTTCTGACAGGTGGCCACTCTTTTACGCGGCGGGATCTCTGCGCCGGTAAAGTAAGGCTTGAGTGGAGCCATACCGGCATTGATCAGCAGCAGGCTCTTATCGCCCTGTGGCACCAGTGAAAAGCTCTTCATAACGAGATGGCCCTTGCTCTCCATAAAATCCAGGAACATCTGACGAAGCTCGTTGACACCGTATTGTTTCATTTTTCAGTTACCTCCAGACAATCTTGTTGTATTTCTTTTTACCGCGGCGAAGGACGACTCCGTCCCCTTTCAGCTTTTCTCCGGCCACCGCGTATCTGAAATCAGTGATCTTTTCTCCGTCCAGTGTCACACCGCCCTGCTCCACAGCCCTGCGGCCTTCGGACCTCGTCGGTACCAGAGCGGATTTGACAAGCAGCGTCACGATATCTACAGTTCCGTCTGCTCCCAGATCGGATTCACTCACCTCTGTCGTAGGCATGTCGGCGCTGTCCGCCCCGCCCGCAAAGAGCGCTTTCGCGCTGGCCTGGGCCTTGTCAGCCTCTTCCTTTCCATGTACCAGCTCGGTCAGGTGATAGGCCAGGATCTCCTTGGCCTTGTTCAGCTCGCTGCCCTCCCAGCTCTCCATGGCTTTGATCTCTTCCACCGGGATGAAGGTGAGCAGATACAGACACTTGATCACATCCGCGTCGCCGACATTCCTCCAGTACTGATAAAAGTCATAGGGGCTTGTCTTGTCCGGGTCGAGCCATACCGCGCCGGACACGGTCTTGCCCATCTTTTTGCCTTCAGAATTGAGAAGGAGGGTGATGGTCATGGCCTGCGCATCCGCTTCCTCCTCGCTCTTGCCCAGGATCCTGCGGATCAGCTCGCGTCCGCCCAGCATGTTGCTCCACTGGTCATCTCCGCCGAACTGCAGATTGCAGCCGTATTTTTTGTAGAGCATATAGAAGTCATAGCTCTGCATGATCATGTAATTGAATTCCAGGAAGGTAAGGCCTTTTTCCCAGCGCTGCTTATAGCATTCCGCTGCCAGCATACGGTTGACGGTAAAATGCGCGCCGACCTCTCTGAGCAGCTCCACATAATTCAGGTTCAGCAGCCAGTCTGCATTGTTGACCATCATCGCTTTGCCTTCGGAAAAATCGATGAAACGGCTCATCTGCTTTTTAAAGCATTCGATATTGTGCGCGATGGTCTCCTTTGTCATCATGGTCCGCATATCTGTTTTACCGGAGGGATCACCGATCATGCCGGTGCCGCCGCCCAACAGCGCGATCGGCCTGTTTCCGGCCATCTGCAGACGCTTCATCAGACACAGAGCCATAAAATGCCCTACATGCAGACTGTCTGCCGTCGGATCGAAACCGATATAAAAAGTAGCCTGACCGCTGTTGATCAGGTTTTTCACCTTTTCCTCATCCGTCACCTGGGCGATGAGCCCACGTGCCTTCAGTTCTTCCCAGACTGTCATCGTCATATACTCCTTATTATAAAAATATCGGTAACTGTTCAACATTTTTTCTCACGCACCTGCCAAGGCACGCCTGTATTGTCGCAGTAAATGCGAGATGTTGAATTAACAGTTACGTAACTGTTCAGTCACAAGCTCCTTCACAGTTACGAGGCCACACCGAAGGCGTCCCTTGGGAGGCGCAGGCTCCTGTCGTCGCATTGAAAGTGCGCCTGGCCTTGGCTGTTCAACTTTGATCTTACGCACCTCGCAGTAA
>JAFWDX010000257.1 GCA_017515945.1 Blautia sp.
AAGCCTTTCCCGCGCAGACATTCCTCTACTTCATAGATATCCGGTGTATGAACGACCATGATCGGCATGGCAGAGTCCCGGTTAAATGACAGATACAGATAGTCCGCGTTGATATTGCTTTCCTTCATGGCCAGCAGGAGTTTGTTGAGGTTGCCGGCTTCGTCTTTCACCTCGATGCCCAGCACTTCGGTCTGCTTGCACATGTAACCTGCTTTGGTGAGGGCAGCCAGGGCTTTTTCCGTGTCGGAAACGACCATACGGATAATGCCATACTCGGCACTGTCGTTGGTGACGGAGCCAAGGATATTGATGTCTTCTTTAAAAAGAAGTTCAGTAATGCGCTGGAATGTGCCCATCCGGTTTTCAGCATAAATGGAAATTTGTTTCAGCATGTTCGTTCCCTTTCAATATATTTTTATATAAGTCAGTCGGAGTCGTCGGTGAGTGTGATGAGCCCGGTGGACGGGACAGGCCGTTCCTGAAACTCCTGAAGCAGGGCCTGGACCATATCCAGGCTTTCCTTCCAGGACCACTTTTCTGCTTCGTCCAGTGTATCGAAATAATCGATGAACGCTTCAGTCAGGGATGGCTCCCGGATCACCAGACAGATGATGTCATTGTTGCGTCCTGTGAAAAGAAGACGGCCATCGCTGCTTTGCATGTACATATGCATCTGCAGTCCGATCCCGGCGTAGGGCTCTTTCAGCAGGTAGAAGCTGTTTTCCCGCTTTCTGCAGTGCTCCAGCATGGATTTTACGAGACGGATACGTTCCTCCAGAGTAAAAGGAGTATAGATCCATCTGGGCAGATTCAGCAAAATACCGCTCTCAAGAAAATGCCGGATCCCCGTCAGGGTATGGTACCGGCAGAAATCAGGGGCACACATCGCTTCGTACTGCTTTTTGAATCGGGCGTCCATCGACAGGATATAGGATGTGCGGTTCGGAAGCTGGCCTGAAAGACGCCTGCCAAGGAGCGGCGCATCCATGTATGGTGTCAGATCGGGCTCAGCCTGAAAGAGCCTGGCACCCTTATCGGAGGTAATGGCAGGCGACTGCATCGAGTTGATGATATCCAGCGAGGACATCGGCTGAAAGCAGCAGACACAGGACTGGCGGTACTCCTGGAACATCCGGTGCAGGAGCGTCACTGCCTCAGGACTGTGCAGGACCAGGCCCTGCCGGTAATCCGATGTGCACAAAAGGGCGGCGGACTCAGTCAGGATCATGCTGCACAGACCGTTCAGATTCTTATAATGGGACTGAACCCGGTCAAAAAAATAAAAGGACTGATAGTTCAGATCATTCTGATAAAGAGGAACCATGCGCTGCAGGTCCTGGATCAGCTGCAGGCATGCCCCTCCGTTTGTTTCATCGGCTTCTGCGATATCCAGACAGATAATATGCTCTACGGAAATGTGGCTGTCTTCGCTGGTGACCGAAGAGAGCAGGTTAAACAGAAATACATAATCCGGCTGGAGAAAAAGCCGGATCGTGCCGACCTTTCGGGAAAACGCATCGGTGATCATATCGTATGCGGCAGAGTTTACCGCTTCGGAATCCACCAGTACGTATGTCTCGAACGCAGGCTCGCTGGCGGGAACACGGTATCCCTGTCGTTCTCCGGAAAGCAGAGGATCCGGATCTGTCTGGGAGGCATCTCTGCTGAGCGTACTGATCCTTTCGGGAAAATGCAGGATGAATCTGCGGATCGCTTTGCGCCTGAGATAGATGCCTTCACCGATCTCGCTGATATGCCAGGCTTCGATAAACTCCTGGCGCTCTGCAGGCGTCAGGTGCATGTACGAAGCGGCCATCTCCACAAAGGACAGATCCGGCGCGTTTCGCTTTCCGTGGATGACCTTATACAGATTGGCGCGGTCATATTGACAGTATTTTCCGAGCCCGGCGATACTGATACCTTTACGGGATATGTGAAGCTCAAATAATTCTGAAAAAGTGCTCATTCACAGGCTCCTTCACAGTTACGCTGTTCGACTTTTTTCACGCATCTTCGATCTTCAAAACATTGTGGATATTGGACTGCCTGCCGGCGTCAGGGAGAAAGGTGATCCGCAGCTCAGAGCCGGGCTCCGTGTCCGTCGCATAATTCTGGACACCGCCTGTATAGCAGGTGAATGCAGCTCCGTCCCCGGTAAGGATCGTGAGTGTATTGGCAGTGGAACCGATCACGGTGCCGGTCACAAACCCGGATGTATCGGCTTTCCCTGATCCTGCAGGGTCGCTGCCGATCACCCTGTCGACAGAGATGGAGCCGGGATTGGTTTCGTCGTATTCACCGGTAAAATATACACTGACGGAGCTTCCTGCGGCACAGCCGCCGGGAAAATACGAGGGAACATTGGTCAGATCCAGACTCAGCACGGCCGTGCCGGCCTCCGGACGTATGCGCAGGGCTGAACCGGTCAGATCGACGACAGATCCGCGCAGCTCCTGCATACGGGCGGCGGGATCCACGTCCGTCGCAGAGATCTCCGGCGGCGCGGGCACCTGAATGTCTGCTCCGTCGGATACGGACAGCACCGCGATATGTTCACCGTCCATGACAGGCGGATCCTCACTGAGCAGGGGCGTATCGCCCAGGACCGTCAGGGTCAGGGCTGCGCCGCTGCGGATCCCGTTTTCGAAATACAGGCCGGTGCCGGCCAGCGGGCAGGTGAGGGAACGCTTTTTTTTGTTTGTGGTTATACGAAGAGTACCACTGGATATGGCATCCAGGCTTCCTTTGATCGTGCGGTCTTCGAGAGGATTTTTTTTGTGCAGGGCGTCCGTTACTTTCAGCGCCTTTACCGTGTCTGTGGCCTCTCCGGTCATCTGTCCTTCATAGATCACACTGATCTCATCACCGCACAGCAGTCCATGCATACACTCTACCGTGGCGGAGGAAACGTCGAACTGGTAGGCGGTGTCGTCTTTTTTCAGATAAAGGAAAGCCCCGTCAAAATCAGAAAGAATACCGCTGATCTCATCCATATACACTCTCTGGCCGGTCGGGCGGACAGGAATGTCAGAGGCAACCTGTGCATCTTCATGGTCTGCCCCGGTAAATCGGTCCAGAGCCTCCGAGGCCGAACAGCCGCTCAGGCTCATCGCAGCCAGGAGACTGAGAATCAGGGATAAACGTTTTTTCATGAGAAACCTCCATAGCCTGGGCATATATCTGCCCAGTGCTTTGCTGTGTTATCCTCAGCAAGCTGTTCCATTATACTCGCGCGATCAAATATAAATGGAAAATGGTAACTGTTCAGTCACAAGCTCCTTCACAGTTACGCGGCCAGACGCAGGCTCCTTTCGTCGCAATGGAAGTGCGCCTCCCAAGGGACGCCTTCGGTGTGGCCTTGGCTGTTCAACTTTTGTCTCACGCACCTCGCAGTAAATGCGAGGTGCTGACTGAACAGTTACCGGAAAATGTACTTTTTTCCTGCGCGGTATATGCAGAGACTCTAAATACGTGGAAGCAAAGCATTCCACGTATCAGGATCCTCTGGTAATTTTATGGCTGACTCCTAATATCCCATATGTATTTTAACAGTGGGAATGTGTGTACCGTAACCGGGAGTTGCCTCCCTCCGGGTTGGCAATTACAACGGAAAATGGCGGTTATGTTTCATAAAAAATGTGAAATGTGTTCACCTTGACGGATAAGTATGGTATAATCATATATATAATTCTGATTTCGTAACTGCGAAGGAGTTTGCGACTGCACGGTTACGATTGATTGTAACTGTTCAGTCAGCACCTCGCATTTACTGCGAGGCGCATAAGACTAAAGTTGAACGGCCAGGGCCAGGCGCACTACGAATGCGACGAAAGGAGCCTGCGCCTGGCCTCGTTACTGTAAAGGAGCCTGTGACTGAACAGTTACAAACGTTTTATTGCGTGGAACTCCACGGACATACGGACGGGTGAGGTGAAGTTATTATGGTCAAAAAAGAAATGATCGCCATGCTGCTGGCCGGAGGCCAGGGAAGCAGGCTGGGCATCCTCACGGAAAAGGTGGCCAAACCTGCGGTCTCCTTTGGAGCGAAGTACCGGATCATCGATTTTCCGCTGAGCAACTGCATCAATTCCGGGATCGACACGGTAGGGGTCCTGACCCAGTACCAGCCCCTGCGGCTCAATACGCATATCGGCATCGGCATCCCATGGGATCTTGACAGAAATGAGGGCGGCGTCACAGTCCTGCCACCTTACGAAAAAAGCACCAGCAGTGAGTGGTATACCGGAACGGCCAACGCCATTTTCCAGAATATGGACTATATGGAACAGTATCATCCGGACTATGTGCTGATCCTCAGCGGTGATCATATATACAAGATGGACTACCAGGTCATGCTCGACTATCACAAGGCAAACCGTGCCGATGTCACGATCGCCTGTATGCCGGTTCCGATGGAGGAGGCTAAGCGGTTCGGCATCATGGTGGCGGATGATCAGGGCAGGATCCACGAGTTTGAGGAAAAACCGGAGCATCCCAGCAGCAACCTGGCCTCCATGGGGATATATATTTTCAGCTGGGATACGCTTAGAGAAGCACTGTATTCCCTCAGAGACCAGAACGGATGCGATTTCGGCAAGCATATTCTTCCCTGGTGCAAAGAAAGAGGAGAGCGTCTGTTCGCCTATGAATATCACGGATACTGGAAGGATGTAGGCACGCTGGGCTCATACTGGCAGGCCAATATGGAACTGATCGATATCGTCCCCGAGTTTAATCTTTATGAGGAATTCTGGAGGATCTATACAAAGGGGGATATCATACCGCCGCAGTATATTTCCCAGGAGGCCGTGCTGGGGCGCTGCCTGATCGGTGAGGGCACCGAGATCTACGGTGAGGTGCATGATTCCATCATCGGCGCCAATGTGACGATCGGCAGGGGCAGTGTGATCAGGGGCTCCATCATCATGCGCGATACCGTCATAGGTGAAGGCGTGATCATGGATAAAGCCATTGTCGCCGAGGGCGTGACCATCGGCGACGGCGCAGTGCTCGGCTGTGGCGAAGAAAGACCCAATGTGGATAAGCCGGATGTATACGCGTATGGCATCACGACCATCGGAGAACATACCGTGATCCCGGCCCACGTACGTATCGGCAAGAATACCGCCGTCTCCGGCAGGACCCGCCCGGAGGATTATCCCGGCGGCGTGCTGGAAAGCGGGCAGGTGCTTTATGTCCAGGATGATGAGATGGCCTGGTGCAAGGACAAGGGAAAGGAAGGTGAGCATGCATGAGGGCAATCGGTATCATTCTCGCCGGCGGCAATAATAACCGGATGCGGGAGCTTTCTGACAAGCGGGCGATCGCCGCGATGCCCATTGCCGGGAGCTATCGGAGCATTGACTTTGCGCTCAGCAACATGGCAAATTCTCATATCGGCCGTGTCGCCGTGCTCACACAGTACAATGCCCGTTCGCTCAATGAGCATCTGAGTTCTTCCAAATGGTGGGATTTCGGGCGCAAGCAGGGCGGCCTGTTTGTCTTTACACCGACGATCACCAAGGAAAACAGTCTCTGGTACCAGGGGACCGCGGATGCCATTTATCAGAATCTTGATTTCCTGACATCCAGTCATGAACCATATGTGGTCATCGCATCAGGCGACGGCGTGTACAAACTGGACTACAATAAGGTGCTGGAGTATCATATCGCAAAGCACGCGGATATCACGGTGGTCTGCACGGCCTGCCGGGATCAGAAGGATGTGGAGCGCTTCGGTGTCCTGAGGATGAATGAAGACTGCCGTATCGAGGAGTTTGAAGAGAAGCCCATCATCTCTTCCTACAATACGATCTCTACGGGGATCTATGTCCTGCGCCGGCGCCAGCTCATCGAGCTGATCGAGAGGACGGCCCAGGAAGGCCGTCATGATTTCGTCAGTGATATCCTGATCCGGTATAAGAATCTTAAACGGATCTACGGGTACAGGATCGACACCTACTGGAATAATATTTCCACCGCGGAAGCATATTATCAGACCAACATGGATTTTCTTGATCCGCAGATCAGGCGTTACTTCTTTCGGGAAGAGCCTCAGATCAAAACCCGGATCGACGACCTGCCGCCCGCCAAGTATAATCCCGGCGCGCATGTGCGGAACAGCCTGGTTTCCAGCGGCAGCATCGTAAACGGCGCCGTGGAGAATTCGGTGCTCTTTAAAAATGTGTTTGTGGGGAGCAACTGTGTGATCAAAAACAGCGTGATCCTCAATGATGTGTATCTGGGCGACAATACGCATATCGAAAACTGCATCGTGGAGGGCCACAGCACGGTACGGCCGAATACCTACTACTGCGGTGAGGACGGCGTCAGGATCGTAGTGGAAAATGCGGAGCGGTATCATTTGAGATAACGTACGGGATAACCACACAGGGGACGGTTCTCTGTGTTACACCAGGAAAGGATGAATATGAATTACAAAGATATTTTCTTCAGGCTTCAGAATGGCAACGACGTGCGCGGCATCGCGGTGGATACACCGGATGCGCCGCAGACCCTGACGGGCGGGATCGCAGCCTGTATCTGCGCCGCTTTCGCTCAGGTGCTCGCAGAACAGCTGGGCAAGGATAAAAAAGATCTGCGGATCGGGATCGGCCATGACAGCCGTGTTTCCGCGGAGGAGATCCAGCGCGGTTGCTGCCAGGGCTTTACGGGCACGCAGGTATATCTGTGCGGACTGGCATCCACGCCATCCATGTTCCAGTCCACCGTTTATGAGGAGAGCGGCTTTGACGCGTCCGTTATGATCACGGCCAGCCATCTGCCCTTTAACAGAAACGGCCTGAAGTTTTTTACCCGGGAAGGCGGTCTGGAGAAGGCCGTGCTCACAAAAGTGCTGGAAAAGGCAGCCCTGATCGCCGGAGAGGTGGGACTCACGGATGCGTGCACGCTTCCTGAAGGTGCTTTCGCGGATGCCGGGGAAAAGATGGAGCAGGATTTTGACCTGGTGTCCGTCTATTGTGCCCACATGCGCGACTATGTCTGCGCACAGGTGCAGGCGGCAGACTACGCACATCCCCTGGCGGGTCTTCATATCGTCCTGGATGCGGGAAACGGTGCGGCCGGCTTTTTTGCCCCTGGTATCCTGGAGCCCCTCGGCGCGGATGTGAGCGGGAGCGTTTTCCTGGATCCGGACGGCACATTCCCCAATCATGTGCCTAATCCCGAGAATGCGGCTGCCATGGATGCCATTCGCAAAGCGACGCTCGAGGCGGGTGCAGACCTGGGTGTGATCTTTGACTGCGACGGCGACAGAGGCGCCGTAGTGCTGGGAGACGGCCGGGAGGTCAACCGCAACCGGCTGATCGCATTGCTGGCAAGGATCGTTTCCATGACTAGTCCCGGTTCCACCATTGTCACAGACTCCGTTACCAGCGATGAGCTGGCGGATTTCCTGGAAAACCGGCTGGGAATGAAGCATCTGCGCTTTAAACGCGGTTACAAGAATGTCATCAACAAGGGAATCGAGCTCAATGCCGCCGGCGAGACCTGTGAGCTTGCGATCGAGACCTCGGGGCACGGTGCCTTCAAGGACAACTATTTCTCCGATGACGGCGCGTATATCAGCATCAAGATCATTTGCCAGCTCGCCAGGATGCGGCAGCAGGGTCAGGAACTGGAGTCTCTGCTGGAGGGCTTTGAGGAGCCCGGCGATGAGATGGAGCTGCGCTTTAAGATCCTGGATCCGCAGCCGGGCCAGGAGCAGAGCGATTTCAAAGCATATGGTGCCCGGGTGGTAGAGGATTTTGCCGCTTTTGTGAAGGAACAGGACGGTATGACCATTGTCACGCCCAATTATGAAGGGGTGCGTGCCGGAGTTGAAACAAAAGATGGAAAAGGATGGATTTTGGTCCGACAGTCCTTGCATGATCCGGAGATTCCTGTTAATATAGAATCGAAGCAAAAGGGCGGTACGACTGCGATCCTCGCCATGGTGGAGCCTTTCTTCGCACGCTATGACAGACTCCGCAGAAAGTGAGCTCCGGTTTTGCCATTGCCCGTTTATACCGTCGGGAATTGTGATACGCACAGTTGAACTGTTCTCTCCGGTATGTGCAGAGGTTCTGACTGCGTGGTATTCCGCGTATTGAGATCCTCTGGTATATCTCACTGTTTTATACTCGCGCGACCAAATACACGGAAAATGTATCTGGATTTCCGCGCAGTATATGCAGAGGCTCTCAATACGTGGAATCAAAGATTTCCACGTATCAGGACCTTCCAGTATAAATAAGAAAAGGAGATGTTTGCCATGCCATTAGTAACCACTACCGAGATGTTCAAAAAAGCTTATGCCGGCGGCTATGCCATCGGTGCGTTCAACGTCAACAACATGGAGATCGTTCAGGGTATCACCGAGGCTGCTCAGGAGCTCAAGAGCCCTGTCATCCTGCAGGCTTCCGCCGGTGCCCGCAAGTTTGCGAAACCCGCTTACCTGATGAAACTCGTTGAAGCCGCTGTCATCGACTGCCCGGACATCCCGATCGCCATGCATCTGGATCACGGCGCAGACTTCGAGATCTGCAAATCCTGCATCGACAATGGCTTTACCTCTGTCATGATCGACGCTTCCAGCAAGCCCTTCGAAGAGAACATCGCAATCACCAGCAAGGTCGTTGAGTATGCACATGCTCATGGCGTAGTCGTTGAGGCCGAGCTGGGCAGCCTTGCCGGCATCGAGGATGATGTCAATGTTTCCGCCGAGGATTCTTCCTACACCCGTCCTGAGGAGGTTGAGGAGTTCGTCAGCCGCACAGGTGTTGACTCCCTGGCCATCGCCATCGGCACTTCCCATGGCGCATTCAAGTTCAAACCCGGCACAGATCCCAAGCTTCGCTTTGACATCCTCGAGGAGGTTTCCAGACGCCTGCCCGAGTTCCCGATCGTGCTTCACGGCGCATCCTCCGTTCCGCAGGAGTATGTAAAGATCATCAACGCCAACGGCGGCGCTCTTGTCGACGCTCTCGGCGTTCCGGAAGACCAGCTTCGTCAGGCAGCCCGTCTGGCCGTCTGCAAGATCAACATCGACTCTGACCTCCGCCTTGGCTTCACCGCCGGTATCCGTCAGACCCTCGTTGCGAAACCTGAGCTCTTCGATCCCAGAGGCTACCTTACCGTCGCTCGTCAGAACGTCAAGGATGTTGTCACACACAAGATCAAAGACGTCCTCGGCTCCGAAGGCAAAGCCTGATCACAATTTAAACGTATGGAAAGGCCCCGGCAGCAGTTGCTGTCCGGGGCTTTTTTGAGTCACGGGGACAGGTTCCTTGACTCATTTTTGTGCAGACAGCTCAGGTTCATTTAAGGGGGCTTTAAGTGAGTTGGCCTGGGGGATCATGACGGACGGTGGCGGGTGGGAGCAGAGTGCCGGCGGGGGGATGGGTGCCCTGACCGGACGGGATCCATATGCCTCGCCGCGTGCAAGGCCAAAATGCCGCGAGCCCCTTGCGATGAGGCTCTAAACGTCTGAGCAGTCTCCGGAAGAGCCGGAGCCAGCTCAGGCGTTAAGAGCCTCAGCCGCCCTGGTCTCGCCTGGTCATTTTGGCTCAATTGCACGCGGCGAGGCATATGGATCC
>JAFWDX010000258.1 GCA_017515945.1 Blautia sp.
GACCTGGTCGATGGCGTTGAGCATGTCCTCCGTGCTCGGGTTCATCGTCTGCCCGCCCTCGATCACGTAATCAGCGGTCAGACCTTCAAAGATGCCGCGGAAGCCTTCTCCGGCAGCCACAGCTACAAACCCGACGGCCTTTGCCGGCCCTTCCTGCTTTGCGGCCAGGGCCTTCTCCTGCTCCTTCGCCACCCGCTCGGCGTCCTTGATCAGCTTCTCCTGATGCTCGACGCGCATGTTGTCGATCTTCATATTGGTCAGGGGGCCATAGGTCAGCGCACGGGAGATCGCCATGCCCGGATCATTGGTATGCACGTGCACCTTGATCAGCTCCTCATCCGCCACCAGCACGATCGAATCGCCGATGGACATCAGGAAGCTGCGGAACTCGTCCACTTGCGCTTCCGGCAGGGCCCTCTCAATATTGACAATAAACTCCGTGCAGTATCCGAAGCGGATATCCGCCTCCTCGGCCTGCACCGCCGAGACGCCGGTCACCCGGGGGCTGCCGCCGATGCTGATCTCGCCGGTCTTGCCGGTCAGGGCATCGTAGGCACCCTCCAGCACCACCATCAGTCCCTGGCCGCCGGAGTCCACGACGCCGGCCTCCTTCAGCACGGGCAGCATCTCCGGTGTTCTGGCGAGCACCTGGTTGCCGTACTCGATGATGG
This sequence comes from Blautia sp., assembly GCA_017515945.1. Lineage (GTDB taxonomy): Bacteria > Bacillota > Clostridia > Lachnospirales > Lachnospiraceae > Blautia_A. The sequence goes on from JAFWDX010000258.1 coordinate 672, forward strand.
AGCGGATATAGTCCTCCATGCTCATCTGCGCGTCAGCCAGTCTGGAAGCGACCTCCGAGACGCCTCTGGCCACGGTGAGGATCGTTCCCTCCTTCGGCTTGATGACAGCCTTGTACGCTGTCTCCACCGCCCTTTCGCAGGCCTCCGCAAGCAGCGGGATATCGATCTCGTCAGCGCCCTTGATCGCACGGGAAAAACCGCGGAACAGCTGCGAAAGGATGACGCCCGAATTTCCCCGGGCACCGCGCAGAGAGCCATTGGAGATGGCCTTGGCCAGATCCTTCATGGTCAGCTTCTCCAGCGCCTGCACTTCTCTGGCAGCGGACAGGATCGTCATGGTCATGTTCGTTCCGGTGTCCCCGTCCGGCACAGGGAAGACATTCAGTTCATTTATCCAGTCTTTTTTCGCGTCCAGGTTCTGCGCGCCGGCCAGGAACATTTTCGAAAAAAGCTCTGCATCAATTGTATTCGAAGACAAAACAAGTCCCTCCCGTTATCAGTCGATCACGCGGACCCCTTCCACAATGATCCGCACGCGGTCCACCTTCATGCCGGTGAACTCCTCAAGTCTCCAGGTAACGCTCTCGATCAGGTTTTCCGCAATGGCGGAGATACTGACATCATAGGCTACGATCACATGGAAATCCAGTGAAATTTTATTGTCCTGCACGGAGACATTGATCCCGTGCTTCAGGCCGTCCTTCTTAAGAAGACCGACAAGTCCGTCCTTCATGTTTACGGCAGCCATGCCCACGATGCCAAAGCACTCCACGGCCACGCTGCCGGCATATGTCGCAATCACCTCCGGATTGATCACAACCTCGCCGAGACTGGCTTTTATATGTCCCTTCATTCTCCGGCTCCTTTCCTTACTTTCCGCCGCGCCTTCCGTCCTCCCGGAAAGTATGGCTCCCATCAGTATACCGTATTCTGGAAAAAAAGCAAATAAAAAGAGTTCTGCATCTGCAGAACTCCGGCCTGACTGTTCATTTTCCACTCGTAAGGCGTGACATCAGGCACGCTCTACTTTACCGCTTCTCAGGCAGCTGGTACATACATACATTCTCTTATTGCCCTGCGGCGTCTTGACACGGACAGACTTCACATTTGCTCTCCACATCTTGTTCGATCTTCTATGAGAATGGCTGACAGCGTTACCAAAGTAAACGGCTTTCTCGCAGATAGCACACTTTGCCATGATCACACCTCCTTACACAGATTCAGAGCCGGCGTAATATCCGCCGCGGACTCACAACTTCTGCTAGTATATCAGATGAGTTCTCCGTTTGCAAGAACTATTTTTCTTTTTCTTCGCGCACGTCCAGGGAGCGGTACGGCCGGTGATGGCCCACATATTTATAGGCGGGACGGATGATCTTTCCGCCGTTCACCATCTCCTCAATCCGGTGCGCCGACCACCCGGCAATTCTGGCGATCGCGAACAGCGGCGTATACAGCTCCCGCGGGAAATCCAGCATGGAGTAGACGAACCCGCTGTAAAAGTCCACGTTGGCGCAGACCGGCTTTACCAGGCGGCGCTTTTCGATCATGCACTCCTTGCCGATCCGTTCCACATTTTCATACAGATGGAACTCCTCTTCGCAGCCCTTCTCAACCGCCAGGCGGCGGGCATATTCGCTCAGGATCCGTTCCCGGGGATCGGACAGCGTGTATACGGCATGGCCCATTCCGTAGATCAGGCCCTCTCCGTCGAACGCCTCGTGATTCAGCAGGTGCATCAGGTAGTCCCGGATCTCCGTCTCGCTCTCCCAGTTGTGCACATTGTGCTTGATATCCGCAAACATTTCCATGACCTTCAGGTTTGCGCCGCCGTGCTTATGTCCCTTGAGGGAGGACATGGCAGCCGCGATCGCCGAATAGGTATCCGTTCCCGCAGATGTGACCACACGGGTCGTAAAGGTGGAGTTGTTTCCGCCGCCGTGCTCCATATGAAGCAGCAGCGCCGCATCGAGC
>JAFWDX010000259.1 GCA_017515945.1 Blautia sp.
ATACATCAGATACGATCTCCAGATTGTATCTGGGCGGGATCATATATACCTGGTTCTTTTCCACAGGCATCCCGTCACAGACCTGCGTTACCGGCATCATGGTATATTTGCTCAGGATATCCGCGAGCATGCTCTTATGATCCGGGGCCAGATGCTGGATGATCACGTAGGCCATCCCTGTATTGGGCGGCAGAAAAGTCAGAAACTGCTGGAGTGCTTCCAGTCCTCCGGCAGAAGCGCCGATCCCGACCACGCAGATCGGATGGGTATTCTTTTTTCTGTTCTGTGTATGATATTCCATGGCTGTTTCCCCGTCTAAGCCTTTATTTACACTTTTGACAGTTTGCAACAAGAATATTATAGCTCTTTTACACGAATAAATCAATTTGAATTATGAATTGTTTATAGTGATGCAAAAATTTAGACGAGTTTAGGTGGGATCAGGCCGTGAACAGCAACACGTTCACAGAATGTCCGGGGACAGGACCCATCTCAATTGACTTTGCAGGCTGTATAGTGTAAAATTATATTACGAAGTTAGAATGCCCGTAACTGTCAGTCAGCACCTCGCATTTACTGCGAGGTGCGTGGATCAAAAGATGAACAGTCAAGGCCAGGCGCACTTCCAATGCGACGAAAGGAGCCCGCGCCTGGCCTCGTAACTGTGAAGGAGCTTGTGACTGAACAGTTACGAATGCCCGTGTGTATGCCGTCGGGCCGTCACAGTATCCCCATTTTCTCTGTCCGCAGAAAGGAGAACCTGCACTCTATGGAGAAAAATCTTTTAGACTGCCCCCTGTCCCTGGAGAATATCCGGGCCAATCCCTCACTGTTCAACCAGATCCGAAAGGAAGTCGTCGGCGGTATCGCTTCCCGGGAATTTGAATGTGTCAGTCTGATCGAAAAGGGTACCGGCAACAGCATTGTGCTCTACAGCCCGCTTCGTGATGATATTCCTTCCAAAACGGGCATGGAATTCCGCTATGATACCTATGTCCTGGATTATCTGGAAGCGCACTGCATCGATATCGATCCCGCGGCGATCATTGAAAGCCTGGGCAGAGAGCACATCGCCCTCAGACTGAAGGAAGCTCCGTCCTATACCGTATATTACAATCTCACGGACGACGACAACAAGATCCTTCACCATAAGGCTTCTGCCATCCGGCTTTCCTTTACAGATGATTTTTTCTGCCTGACTGTTACGGATCTGACAGACGCGTTTATCCGTGAGGATCAGCGCAATGCCCACCTGGAAAAGGCACTGGAAGAAGCCAGGACCAATCTGGACGCAAACAACGCATTCCTTTCCCTGATCAGCCGGGATATCCGCACGCCCCTGCATTCCATCATCGGTCTCACACGGATCGCCAATGCACAGCTGAAGGACATCTCAGCCGTAGAGAGCTACCTGCACAAGATATCCATGTCCGGGACCTACATGGAACAGACGATCAACGATATCAAGGACTATATCCGGATCTCGTGGCATCCCATCGAGCTGCGCATGGAAGCCATCGACCTGGGCAAGTTCACCGCCTTCGTGCGGCAGGTTTTCAGCCGGCAGGCCGCTGAGCGGGAGCTTCATTTCACCTGTCACACCGAGGGTATCCAGGTATCAAAAATCAGGACCGATCCGGCCGCATTGCGCCAGATCTTCCTTAAGCTGACAGGCAACATCATGAATTATACCCTGCGCGGCGGCACCATTGAGCTGCGCATTGCCACCGAGCCGGCTGAGTCGGATCGTGTCCGGCTGACCATCGGGATCCAGAGCCGGGGGATGGATCTGGATCAGGACAGACTCGGGATCCTGCTCGAATCCTACGAGTACGTCATGAACGAGGTTCACTCCAACATCAACAGCATCGACATGGATCTCGTGATCCTCAAAGCATACCTGCAGGCGATGGACGCCAAAGTCCGGCTTGAGTCCCGTAAGGGTATCCGGACCGGCATCGTGATCACCATGGAGGTAGCAGGTCAGGATAAAGCCCAGGGTACCTCCGGCACATTCATCTCACGTGTCGCGATCCCGTCCCAGGCGACGCCGCCCTCCTTCAAGGGAAGACAGCTCTGCTGGCCGACGACGATATCATCAATCTTGAGGTGGGGACCAAGATCCTTGAGAGCACAGGCATGGTCGTCTACAACGCCCACAACGGTGCCGAAGCCGTCAATATCTTTACCGCCGAAAACGGACGTTTTGACCTGATCCTCATGGATATCCGCATGCCTATCATGAATGGACTGGAAGCCGCGCGCCGGATCCGGAGCCTGAGCCTGGCTTCCGCCCGCAAGGTTCCGATCGTAGCCCTCACGGTCAATGCCTTTGAGGAGGATATCGAAATGAGCCTCGATGCCGGCATGAATGAACATCTGATCAAACCGATCGAGCCTGCCCAGCTATATCATGTGCTGGAGGAGCTTCTCACAGATTAAAAGCTGAATAACCAGGATCAGGCGCACTTCAGATGCGGCTAAAGGAGCCTGCGCCTGGCCTCGTAACTGCAAAGGAGCTTGTGACCGAACAGTTAAAACGGATACAAAAAGGGCGGTTCTCTGAACCGCCCTTTTTTTAATAATAATATATCGGCATCTCGTCTCCGATCCCGATCACGCCCTTCTTTTTACCACTTCCGGGTACTGCCCCGGCTTTTTCCTCTGTCCGCGCCGCAGCTGTTTCATCCTCCGTCAGACCGGCTGCCTGCAGGACACCTTCACTTTTTTCCTTTACGGTCTTTTTTCTTCCTTTTCCTGCCGCTGTCCTGACGGCCCTTTCCACACTGTCTTTTCCTACTGCCATTTTCGTTCCACCTCCTGTGCAAGTTTCCGAAACTCTTCCGCGCTTCTGGCCCGTTTTTTATATTCACGGATCGGCTTTGCCGCATCCTGTGACCATCCGACCGAGGCATCCACATGTATCACGGACTCAAAAACCGGTATCCCTTCACGGCCTGTCAGGATCTCCCGGGTCTGCCTCCCGTAGCTCTTGCGCTCGTCAAGCCTGGATATCAGGATCCCCAGCACCTCCGCATCGGAAATATCCTCCAGAGAATCCAGGAACTCAAACATATTGGCCAGGCCAAAGAGGCCCCAGGGAGAGGGTTCTACCGGTATGATCACATGCCCTGACGCACAGATGATATTTGTCACCCACATGCCGAGAGTAGGCGGTGCGTCGATCAGGATATAATCGTACTCACCGGACTCTTTTACCGATCTCAGACACTTTTTAAGCACCAGCTCACGCTGCGTCATCATAAACAGCTCCAGCTCGATCTGGCTCATCAGCGTCGTGGACGGGATCAGCTCCAGTCCCGGATACGGCGTCTGCACCGCATATCCGGACAGATCTGCCCGGGAACGCACCGCCTCATATAATGTCTTGCCGGATCCGGCCATGGCCAGGACCGTCTCCTCGTCAAAAAAAGAAAGGGAAAGATTGAGCTGCATGTCCCCATCCACCAGCAATACACGTCTGCCCATCGCCGCCAGTTCATACCCCAGGTTGGCGCAGGCCGTGGACTTCCCGCTGCCGCCTTTGTTATTAGCAAAGCACAGGATTTTAGTTTCGGCTTTTTTCTCCATGCCCGGCTCCTTTCGTCGCATTGGAAGTTGAAAAAAGAATATCATTTTTTTTAAAATTGGTCAATAAAAATGCTTGACATTCATTCCATGATTAGCTATAATAGCTTTCGCAGTTGACGAAGCGTGGCTCAGTTTGGTAGAGCGCTGCGTTCGGGACGCAGAGGTCGCAGGTTCAAATCCTGTCGCTTCGACTTTATAACACCGCAGGTCCTCTGCGGTGTTTTTCTTTTCCTTGAGAAATAAGAAGATATCATACCTGTGAAGGAGCTTGTGACTGAACAGTTACGAGACATCCATAATTTCCATTGAGTAAAGCTTATCTGGAGGTGGCGCAGATGAACAATCCGGATCATAATGATGATAAGCTGGCCCGTTATGTGACCGATCATATCGAATCAGCCCTGGCCCATAATGAGATCAAAGTCGTCTATGAACCACAGGTTCGGACCGCCAGCAGCGAGGTCTGCGGCTTTGAGGCCCTCGCCCGCTGGGAGGACCGTACCTACGGCCAGCTTTCACCCAAGGATTTTGTCGCCGCCCTGGAGGAGGCGGACAAAATCCACATCCTGGACAGAGGGATGATCCGGCTGGTCTGTGAAGAATATCGGGTCCGGGCTGACCGCGGCGAGGAGATGGTCCCGATCTCCTTCAACCTCTCCTGGAAGGATTTTATCCTTAGCGACATGTTCACATGGATCGAGCAGGAACGCAGCCGCTGCGGTGTTCCCACCAGCATGCTCCGTGTGGAGATCACGGAAAGCACCATCCATTACGACCGCACCGCCATGAACGAGGTGGTCGACCGCTTTGCCGATGCCGGTTATCACGTGTGGATGGATGATTTCGGATCCGGATACTCCTCTCTCAATGTGCTCAAGGATCTGCGCTTTGAGTCTCTTAAGATCGACATGGACTTTCTGCGCGATATGGGGCCCCGCTCCATGGTGATCATCGCCTCCATCGTCAATATGGCCAAGCGGCTGGGACTGCACACGATCTCAGAGGGTGTGGAGCATGAGGAGCAGTACGATTTTCTGCGTGAGATC
>JAFWDX010000260.1 GCA_017515945.1 Blautia sp.
GCGCGATTTAATAAATGGAAAATGTACCTGATTTTCCGCGCGGTATATGCAGAGGCTCTATACTCGCGCGATCAAATAAATGGAAAATGTACCTGATTTTCCGCGCAGTATATATGCGGAGGTTCTATATACGTGGAAGCAAAGCATTCCACGTATTAAGATCCTCCACGGGGAAACGAAGTATTCCACGTATTAAGATCCTCCACGGGGAAACGAAGTATTCCACGTATTAAGAGCCTCCATTACAATATGAATGAATTGTATCATGTTTTTTTAATAAATGAAATAAGATAGTGAAAAATGGTTGGGGATGAGTCGGGGGGACAGGCTTCATGGAAATCATCTTGTTTGACGATTGAAAAACATCCAATAAGAAGCTATACTTAAGTTCAACTTGGTTTAGAGGTATATGAAAATCAGGGACGAGGAAGAGTGTACAGAAAGGCATATAAGGCATGACTTTAAATGAACTGGAGACGGGTAAGACAGGGATAATAGAGGTGGTGGCCGGAGCGGGGGCGCTGCGGCAGCATTTTCTGGATATGGGGGTGATCCCGGGGGCGGAGGTCACGGTGATCAAATTCGCGCCGATGGGTGATCCGATGGAGCTGCGGATACACGGGTATGAGCTGACACTCCGGCTGGATGATGCGAAGAAGATTACGGTAAGGGAAATTTCCGGTAAGGAACTGGAGAAACGGAACCGGGTCAGGCGCAGGGAGGCGCCTCATCCCGGATATGGTGAGACGGGAAAATTCCATCCCAGGGGTTCGGGTAATCCGCTGCCGGAGGATACGGTTCTGACCTTCGCGTTGGTCGGCAATCAGAACAGCGGAAAGACGACGCTGTTCAACCAGCTCACAGGCTCGAATCAGCATGTGGGAAATTTCCCGGGCGTGACGGTGGACCGCAAGGACGGAGTGATCCGCGGGTACAAAAATACGCTGGTGACGGATCTGCCGGGGATCTATTCCATGTCGCCGTATTCCAGCGAGGAGCTGGTCTCGCGTGATTTTGTGATCAATGAAAAGCCGAAGGCGATCATCAATATCGTGGATGCCACCAATATTGAGAGAAATCTGTATCTGACCATGCAGCTGCTGGAGATGAATATCCCGGTGGTGGTCGCGTTGAACATGATGGACGAGCTCACGGGCAACGGCGGCTCCATCGACGTGAATGAGATGGAAAAGAGCCTGGGCACACCTGTGGTGCCGATCTCCGCGGCAAAGAGGGAGGGGCTCGAAGAGCTCATTTCTCATGCGATCCATATTGCGAAATATCAGGAACGGCCGCTCAGACAGGATTTTTGCGGCTCTGACGAAAACGGCGGGGCAGTGCACAGATGCCTGCACGCGGTCGTACATCTGATCGAGGATCATGCGAAAAGGGCCGGCATACCTGTGCGCTTTGCGGCAAGTAAGCTGATCGAGGGCGATGAGCTGATCATGGAACAGCTTGATCTGGATCAGAATGAAAAGGAAATGCTGGAGCATATCTGCGTCCAGCTGGAAAAGGAGCGCGGACTGGACCGCAGCGCGGCCATTGCGGATATGCGATTCGCGTTTATTCAGAAGATCTGTGACGCTTTTGTCACGAAACCGGAGGTGAGCCGGGAGCATCTGCGCAGTCAGCGGATCGACCGGATACTTACGGGGAAGTGGACAGCGCTGCCCTTCTTTATCGGTATCATGGGGCTGGTCTTTTACCTGACCTTCAATGTGGTCGGCGTGTGGCTGCAGGATCTGCTGGCTGCCGGGATCGGAGCCCTTACCGATATGACGGACGCTGCCATGAAGGCGGCGGATATCAATCCCGTCATCCATGGACTGGTGATCGACGGCATTTTTGAGGGCGTCGGCAGCGTGCTGAGCTTCCTGCCGATCATTGTCACCATGTTCTTTTTCCTCTCCATCCTGGAGGACAGCGGGTATATTGCCCGTGTGGCCTTTTGCATGGACAGGCTGTTGCGGCGGATGGGACTCTCGGGACGGAGCATCGTCCCCATGCTGATCGGCTTTGGCTGCACAGTGCCTGCTGTCATGTCCACGCGTACGCTTCCCAGCGAACGGGACAGGAAAATGACGATCCTGCTGACACCGTTCATGAGTTGTACGGCAAAGATCCCGATCTATGGTTTCTTTGTAGACGCTTTTTTTACAGGACATAAGGCCCTGATCATGGTCGGATTGTATGTGACGGGTATCCTGATCGGTATCCTGGTCGCACTGTTGTATAAGAGGACGCTTTTCAGAGGCGAGGCCGTACCCTTTGTCATGGAGCTGCCCAATTACAGAATGCCCAGCCCGCGAAATGTGCTGCAGCTTTTATGGGAAAAATCAAAGGACTTTTTGCAGAGAGCCTTTTCTGTTATCCTGATCGCGACCATTGTCGTCTGGTTCCTGCAGCACTTTGACTTTAACCTTAATATGGTGGAGGATTCGCAGCAGAGCATCCTGGCCGGGATCTCAGGATTTTTTGTTCCGCTGTTCAGACCGGCCGGACTGGGCGACTGGCGGATCGTCACAGCCCTCATCAGCGGCTTTATGGCCAAGGAAAGCGTCGTGACCGTACTCAGGATCCTCTTTGGCGGCGAAAGCGGGGTGACCACACTGATGAGCTCCCTTACCGCCACGTCTCTGCTGGTATTCAGCCTGCTGTATACACCCTGCGTTGCGGCGATCGCCTCCATTAAACGGGAACTGGGAAAAAGATGGGCGGTATATGTGGTGATCTGGCAGTGCGCCGTCGCATGGGTCGCGGCGCTGGCGGTATACCTGATCGGCACACTGATCGGATGAGTCACGGGGACAGGTTCCTTGACTCATCGTGAGTCAAGGAACCTGTCCCTGTGATTCATCACGACGCATCACGTCGGGATTGCCGAGTAAAAATGTCAGAAACCGACATCGTAACTGTTCAGTCA
>JAFWDX010000261.1 GCA_017515945.1 Blautia sp.
ATTGGTTCATGATTTGTTCACTTTTTGTTTACGTTTCGTTACCAGGGCCTGACCCCATATACCTGCCGGTTCCCATTTACCGGGGCCAGACCCCATATACCTGCCGATCAGCTCTGGCGCTTTTTGGAAAGGATATCAAACGCCACAGCCCCGAGCAGAACGACGCCTTTGACGACCTTCTGGTAGTTGGCGTCGATATTCATCAGGCTCATGCCCAGGTTGATGACACCGATCAGGGTGGCACCGATGACCATACCGGTGATCCTGCCGGCGCCGCCATAGGCGGAGACACCGCCGACAACGCAGGCGGAAATGGCGTCCATCTCATAGTTGGTACCTGCGGTGGAGTTGGCTGCCTGCACACGGCCGAGCACGACCCAGGTCGTGATCACGGTGACGATGGCCATGTTCAGATAAGCGGTAAACATGACACGTCTCGTATTGACGCCGGAAAGGCGCGCAGCCTCCTTGTTGCCGCCGACCACATAGAAATGACGGCCGATCGTGGTTTTTTCAGTAATAAACGAATAAAAGATAACGACGATCGCGACCCATACGAGCACAGTCGGAATGCCGCCTGCGAGAGACAGCTTGTAGGCGACAAGCAGGATCGCTGCCGCTTCGATCACGGATTTGCCGAGTACGATCAAGATCGAATCGGATTCATAGCCTTTTTTGACCTTGCTGACCTTTTCCTTGATATTCAGGAATACGATCACGACGGCCGCGATGATGCCGACGGCCAGGCAGATGTTGTTCATCTCGCCCATCTTGGTCTTGAACAGCTTGCCGGCAAAGATCCTCAGGAAGCTTTCCACTTTCTTGATACTGATCGAACCGGTCGAACTGTTGCGGCTCAGGATATCCGTACCCAGGCCTCTAAAGGCCAGAAAGCCGGCCAGTGTGGCGATCCATGGCGGGATATTGACATAGGCGATCAGATAGCCGAGTACACAGCCGTAGATGATCCCGATCAGGAGCATAAGGACGATCGCCACGAAGGGAGGCCATTCACGGATAGCCATAAAATAGGCGCCGCACGCGCCAAGGAAGCAGACCAGGGAACCGCAGGCCAGGTCGATGTTTCCTCCGGTCAGCATGCACATCAGCATACCGCTGGCCAGGATGAATACATAGGCGTTCTGTGTGACCAGCTCGTTGAAGTTAAAGGGTGAGAACATTGAACCGTTCGTCCGCCAGGTAAAGAAAAGATAGACCACGACGAGGACGATCAGCATCGTATTCTCTTTTAAGATCTGCGAAGCACTCTTTTTCATTGCTATCCTCCTCTTTACGCATTTTCTTTCTTGGACAGAACATCGACCAGCACGGCTACCAGCAGAACCAGACCTTTGACAGCGCTCTGGTAGTTCGCGGACATGCCCATGATACTCATGCCCTGGTTGATGACACCCATGAGTGCGGCACCGATGATCACGCCGGTGATCTTGCCGACACCGCCGTAAGCAGAAGCGCCTCCGATAAAGCAGGCGGCGATGGCGTCCATCTCATAGCCCATGCCGTAAGTCGGTTCGGCATGGCCTGCTCTCGCCAGCGCGATGATCCCTGCCAGACCGGCCAGCAGTCCCATATTTGCATAGGCGAGGAAATAAACACGTTTCGTATTGACACCGGACAGCCGGGTAGCCTTTTCATTGCCGCCGACTGCATAGAAGTAACGTCCGATGGCCGTATTCGTAGTGATATACCCGTAGATCAGGAGGATCAGCGTGATCCAGATCAGTACGGCATGAATACCCTTATACTGGGCGAGCATGTAAGTGATCCAGATGATCAGCGCGCTGACAACGAGCACTCTGAACCATTCACCGATCAGGCTGCCGGATTTGATGCCCATCCTGGAACGGGCAACCTGGCCGCGTATAGTCATGATAAAGAGGATGACAACAGCAGCCACACCGAATGCCAGGCAGGTGATATTCAGCTCAGCGCCATTGAAGAAATCCGGAATATAGCAGTCCGCGCCGCCGCCGAAGATCTTGAGGAAGGTCTCATTGTTGACACCGACCGAGTATCCGCGGAGGATAACGTTGGAGAGGCCGCGGAAGGCATACATGCCGGCCAGGGTGGCGATAAACGGAGGTACCGAAACCCAGGCGATCCAGAAGCCCTGGAACATACCGACCACCAGTCCGATCGCGAGCACAGCCAGCACAGCCAGGATGATCGGCACACCTGCCTTTAAAAGGAGTGCCGCGATGCCCATGGTAAAGCAGACGACAGAACCTACGGACAGATCGATGTTGCCGCCTGTCAGAATACACAGCAGCATACCGGTTGCCAGCACGAAGACATAACCGTTCTGGGAGATCAGGTTATTGATATTCTGCGGATACAGGATCTTGCCGTCCGTAGTCAGTGAAAAGACAAGAACGACCAGCGCCAGGGCGATGACCATGGTATATTTTTTGATAAAATTAACGAAAGGATTTGTCTGCATGATCAATCCCCCCTTCCGGATTTGAGGATCGTCGCCATGATGTTCTCCTGCGTCGCCTCTGAGGCCTTCATCTCTCCGACGATTCTTGATGCGTTCATGATATAGATACGGTCGCTCATGGCGAGAACCTCCGGGAGCTCGGAGGAAATCATGATGACGGATTTTCCCGCAGCAGCCAGATCATTGATGATACAGTAAATCTCATATTTGGCGCCGACATCGATGCCTCGGGTCGGTTCATCCAGGATCAGCACATCCGGATCGGCGAACATCCACTTCGCGAGCAGGACCTTTTGCTGGTTGCCGCCGGACAGGTTGCCCACCAGCTGTTCAACAGAGGGCGTCTTGGTCTTGAGCTTCTCACGGTATTCCTCCGCGACCTGATACTCACGATCCTTGTCGATCACGGTGCGGTCCGCCAGGCTGTCCAGATTGGCCAGAGAAGTGTTGATCTTTATGGATTGTGACAGAATCAGGCCGTTTCCTTTGCGGTCCTCCGTAACATAGGCGATCTTGTGGCGGATGGCGTCGATCACGCTCTTTTTCAGCGTGACCACCTGTCCGTCGAGCTTGAGCGTGCCGCCCGTAAGGATGCCGTAGCTCTGCCCGAAGATGCTCATGGCAAGCTCGGTCCTCCCTGCGCCCATCAGGCCGTAAATGCCGACCACCTCACCCTTGCGGACATTGAGGGAAACGTCATTGACCACAATGCGCTCCGGATAAAGGGGATGACGCACTGTCCAGTGTTCGACCTCGAGGTTGACTTCGCCGATCTCGATCCCTTCTCTCTTTGGGAAACGGTTCGTCAGTTCACGGCCGACCATGCCCTTGATGATCCGGTCTTCATCGATATCGTGATTGGCATTGTCGATGGTTTCGATCGTCGAGCCGTCTCTCACTACCGTGATCTTGTCCGCCACATAGGAAACC
>JAFWDX010000262.1 GCA_017515945.1 Blautia sp.
CTGTTCACAGAATGTTTGGAGGGCCAGACCCCATATACCTTGAATGGTAAGGAGTCAGCTCCGCGTAAAATCCGGGAGCTTGCGGAGCCGCGCCTCCATCAGGTCTCTGAGCCGGATATCCCTTCTGCCGCCCCACAGCTCGTCATCGATCATGACATCCTCATTAATCCTTCGGTCCGCCTCGCTGCAGAAACGCAGGAAGGCTTCAAAAGGCATGGCCCCGTTGTGGTTGCGAAAGGAGGTCTCATATGCATAGTCCGAAAACAACTCCAGGAAATCCCTCACGAGATCCAGCGCACCCTTCTGCATGGCCAGCACCGTTTCCTTATAATGTTCGGCAGGGCCGCAGTCAAAGACCGGCGTGCGCGCATCCGAATACCCGATACACGAAGGCGCCGCCTCCAGATAGGCATATTCGCGCATGGTAGCCTCCATATAAGGGCTGAAATCCAGGAAAGCCCTGATGGAAAAGCCGCTCTGCCCCTCACACTGAAACTGCCTGCTGCCGTCTCCATGGAAAAAGAACACCGGGACAGGGATCCCGGAAGCTTCCCTGACAGCCTGGGCGATCCGCCCGCTGTATCCCATGTCAAAGATCGCGGTTCCCTCAGTGACCGGCGCGTCCGGATTGCGCAGCAGATAATCACGTACCCGTTCCCTGGCTGCCTCATGCTTCTTACCGTCATAATACAGACGGATAAAATCTCCGATAAACTGCTGGAAGGACTCCGGGCAAAATGTCTCGCCGCTGCGGTACAGCCTGTTGTCAGGCACATGCGCCAGGCTCTCCTCTCCTGAACAAAATGCCAGGAGCTTTAGGAGCTTTTCGGGCGTCTGCCTGGTAATGTCCACCGGCAGGTCATACAGGTCCAGCGGGTGTCTGATCATCACCGGCAGCATGGCCAGCCTGGATACATACAGATATCCGCAGTCCGGCAGCCACGGGTGGAATCTGCGCAGGATCCTGTATGCGAGCATGGGGAGATACCCATCTCTGGACAGGAAAAGGATCCGGCTGACCCGGTCCCTGACGGCACCATCCGACAGCCATCGCACCAGCGAAAGCACCTCCGGTCCCAGCGCCGCATATCCCACAAAATACGGATCCTGGTTGTAATCCGAATCCGGCATAAAAGGCCGGAACGGATCATCAAAATACCGGTTCGCAGCCATCTGCCGCATGATGGAGATCCCTGGCTCACGCCGTGCCTTCTCCCAATCCGTCAGATCCCTGCAGATCTTTTCCGCCTGATGGGCGCAGCCATACTGCTCAAAGACATCCATGGTTCCCGGCAGATGGACGGCCCGGATCCCGGCTTCCTCAGCCGGCCTGATATCCGACGTCAGGCTGTCTCCGATATGCATGATCTGTGACGGCTCCACGCCAAGTATCTCCGGGAGCTTTCTGAACATGCTTCCCGTACTCTTAAGCAGACCTGTTTCCGACGAGACATAGATCTCAGGCTTTCCGGGATAACCACATCCGGCCAGCAGGCGGGACAGATCCTGTCCGTTTAAATACATATCGCTGAGCAGGATCACACGACGTCCGCTGGCAAGCGCCTTTTCATACAACAAACGACCGCTCTTTCTCGGACGGCAGAGGTGCTTCTCCAGCTCCCTCTCTGCATGCAGCATGGAGGCGGCAGTTTCATGCGCCAGACCGAATTCCTCCTCCAGTACCCGGTAAATGTCGTCGATCAGAAAATCCTCCCCTGCCAGCTCATGCCGGATGACCTTCCGGCGCAGAGACGCCTCCGCCATGGTCCGGAGCCTGGCAAAGCTGACATGCGTGTCCATCAGCTTCCTGAAAGAAGCATCGAGCAGATTAAATTTCTCCTGCTCCGTCCTGACCGGGCGCAGCAGCAACGTATCAAATATATCAAAACTGATCACCTTTATTTCCGGTCGGGTGAACAGCTCCGCAATACTCTCCAGGCTTTCATATTCCATCTCCATATCCTCCTGTCCCGTTCCGCCCTCGCACCAGGTCCGGAATCGTCAGATATTATGAGTATCCCTCCGGGTAACTGTTCAGTCAGCACCTCGCATTTACTGCGACACCGCAGGCGTGCCTTGGCAGGTGCGTGGAACAAAAGCTCAATAGCCAAGGCCACACCGAAGGCGTCCCTTGGGAGGCGCACTTTCAATGCGACGAAAGGAGCCTGCGCCTGGCCTCGTAACTGTGAAGGAGCTTGTGACTGAACAGTTACCCCTCTGGTATAATGATATGCGCAAATCCTGCCCTTTTCAACAGCTCATCATATTTCTTCTGCCGGTAATGGGAGACCGCCATGACGACCGGCAGCTCCCTGTCCCCCTCTGTCAGAGGATCCAGCACCCGGAACCCTCTCATGGTCTTCCGGCCGCCGGCCGTTCCGCCCTCCTCCAGCACACCGCGGATCTCCACGGGCAGCGTCCCGATCACATCCAGCATCCGGTTCGCGTACTGCCCGCTGCCGCAGATATACAGCGCCGGATACGTCTCCAGTTCCCCGAGCAGTTCATCCCCCAGCACATCCCGCGCAAGGGCACTGCCCGGTGTCAGCTGGCAGAGCAGATCCAGCAAAGCCTCAGATGTGAATTCCTCCTCCGTCTGCGCCGCGTATATCTCCTCCTGTCCTGTTTCATACAGCATCTGGATCCGGCCGGATACATCCCTTCCCCACTTACGGTACGCATGCCAGAAGGCTTCGCTCTCCCTGAACCGCGCCTTGAGCCGGGGCAGGTTTTCCCGCGCGGCCTGCCAGCTCTTCAGATATCCCAGCGCGTGTCTGCGGTCAAATCCCGCTGTCACAGTGGAATGCGCCCGGAAACGCCTGGCGTAAAAGGGTCTGTGCAGCAACCGGACGCGGTCGGCCATGGTCAGCATCTCAAAAATGAAGCCGATGTCCTCATGAAGGATCCCCTCCCTGAACGCAAGGCCGCTGCGGAGCAGGAAATCCCTGCGGAGCATATAAGTCGGAACGCTCGGAGAGAGGGTGTCCTTTTCCACACAGGTAATGAAAGCCTCTCCGTCAAAGTATAACCCCTGTGTCTTCTCATATGAAAACAGCACCGATGCAGCCTGTGCGGCGAAACGCTCCTCCTGCGCGAACTGCCGGTTTTCAAATCCGATCACGTCCAGATCGTCCTGCTCCATATATGTGCAGAGGGTCTCCAATGCATCATCCATCAGCCAGTCGTCGGCATCCGCCATATAGATCATTTTTCCCCGGGCATGGGCGGCCGCCAGATTTCTGGCTGCCGCCTGCCCTTTATTCTCCCCGCAGGTGATCACACGGACGCGCGGATCCATCTGCCGGTAAGCCTGCAGGATCGCCGGCGAGTCGTCCGACGAGCCGTCGTCCACACAGATCACCTCCAGATTCCTCATGGACTGACCGAGGATACTCTCCAGACATTCGCGCAGATAAGGCGCCACGTTATACACGGGGATCAGGACCGACACGGCAGGCGGCTCCCCGGTTACGCTGAATTCCCCTTCCGCAGGCACCGCTTTGCCGCAGGCTTCCTTAAACTTGCCCCGGCAGTTTTCCGCGATCTTTTTTCTGTAAAAATCCACAGCCCCAAGCAGTGCCTCATCCTCCAGATAAAGGCTTCGGGCGGCCGCGATGTGCTGCAGGATCCGGATACATCCGTCCACATTTTTCATGGTCACGCCGCCCGTCATGATGGACGACTCCCTGAACCTGCGGATGAACCACCGTTCCGGCCTCGCCTGGATCCTGCGGGCGGCCATCAGCACATCAAAGGCAAAGCTCTCGTCCTCATGCAGCGCTCCGTCCGGAAAGCGGATCCCATACTCCTCCAGGAATGAGCGCCGGTAAAAATACCGTGGCTGAGAGGGCATCCAGACCCACACCTGCATCCACCGGATATACAGTTCCCGCCCCGTGAGCGTGTCCGGATATTCGGACTTGAAAACGGCCGGATTCCTGTGAAAACGCTCCTCCAGGCCGGGATTTTCATAGATAAAGGAAGCACAGAAAACGATCGCATCCAGCCTGTGTCTGTCCGCCCTCTCACACAGCTTTTCCAGCGCGTCGGGGACGATCAGATCGTCCGCGTCCAGGAAATAAACATACTCACCCCCGGCCAGCGAAAGTCCCCTGTTTCTCGCTGACGCGAGGCCCGCATTTTTTTCATTCCGATATATACGGATGCGCGGATCCTCTGCGGCTGCCTGCCGGAGTACCTGACCGGAGCCGTCCTGTGAGCAGTCGTCGATGCATATGATCTCCAGGTCCCGGAGGGTCTGCCGTCTCACGCTTTCCAGGCATTCCCCGACATATGCCTCCACATTATATACAGGAATTATGACAGATACTTTCATCTGATCTCTCCCTTGCTTTTGATTAAAGAAAAAAGCATCGGCCTGGCCTGTTTCCATTCCCGGGTTCCTGACCAGACAAGCAGATAAAGCAGCCCGGGGATCACCACACACAGTCCTCCCTTAGCCAGCAGTCCGGCCAGCCCCTCCCAGGGAACCAGTTCCGCCACTTTATATGTCACGGTGCCGATCGCGGCGCTCACGCACAGATATTTAAAATGAGCGGCAAAATAACTGCGAAGCTTTGCCAATGGGAAATAGCCGGTAAACAGGATCCATGCGCCTCCGATAAAGTTAAAGACAAAATAAGAAAGCATGGTCGCGAGAATGATCCCGGCCAGACCGAGGAGGCGGATCAGCACCCAGTTCAGCACCACATTGGCCAGGGCCTCCGTCACTGACAGATAGCGGGCCTGCCACCACAACCCCACGGATTCTGAGTATAACGTCCGTATATCCCCCATCTTGAGTACATAGAAATACACGCCGAAAAACAGGGCATATACAGCAGGAAGGGTCATCCCGCTCCCTGCCCAGAGCAGCATGAACGGCTGATACAGACACACCAGGCAGATGGCGCACCATCCGCTGATCCACATGAACAGAAAATTGATGCGATCCATATCGCCCAGGTTTTTTTCTACAGTCTCCATGGCGATACTGTTGCCGACGCCCCCGGCCATCGAATTTTTCACCACGGCCAGGATCATCACGATGGAGTCCATCACATAATAATAGTTTCCGTATACGGCATTGATCTCAAGCCCGAGAAAGGCGGATATGAACATGGAATCAAAGGCATTCCGGGACATGGATGCCGCCTTGCGCACCATCAGTCCCACCACCTGTTTCCGGATCCTCAGGTATGTGTCCCGCTCCAGTTCCCCCTCCTTGTGATACTGTCCAAGGAGCTTTGTCGACCGGTAAGCGCACAGCAGACTGTAGGCAGCCGTGGACAGCGGCACTGTCAGTGCATACAGATAAAAATTCCGTGCCAGGCAGATGCAGATCATCTGCAGGATATACATGCCCGCCTGGGTAAAAATATGGACGAAGCCGCTCACATCGTCCCTCTGATGGGCCGCCAGCAGGGCTTTTCTCTCCGGAAAGAGGAAGCAGTTCATGCAGGCGTCCCCCAGGTAGATCAGATAGAGCAGATAAATATTGATGTCTGAGGGAGGCTCGGACCGGATCAGCGCAGGCAGAAAAAGCAGCACCAACAGGCCGCCGGCGCCGGTGATCAGACCTACGACCCTGTATACCCGGGAGTAGAATTTCAAAAGTGCGTTGATCGCCCGGGTATCATTGTCCGCGATCGGCTGATACATACTGAAGGTGATGCACATGCCGAAGCCCATCTCGGCCAGATTCAGCATCTGGATGATCGAATAAAACAGCCCCGTCAGTCCGAGATAGGACGCGCCCATCTGATGGATGATCATGGTGCGGACGATAAAGGGAAGAAGGATCCCGGACAGCTTGTCCAGCTCCCCGACGACGATATTCCGTTTTGTATTTCTGGAACGTGCAAGCCTCATAAGGGATGC
>JAFWDX010000263.1 GCA_017515945.1 Blautia sp.
GGCTGAAAATGAGTCAAGGAACCTGTCCCCGTGACTCATCAACCCCGTAACTCATTTTCTAATTTCGTCCGACGCGAAGCGCAGCCTTGCGCTCATAGAGCATCTTATCCGCTTCCTTGATACACTCATTGAGAGTTACCCCCGGATCCTTACACACGCAATAGCCTACCGTCATGGCAAGCTGATAGGGTTTGCCTTTTGAGGCCTCGGTGAGGAGATCTGACAGATCCCGGATCAGAGCTTCGGGATCGGAATCCATATCTGCGGTTCTGTCAGGCTGCCATGCCATCAGAAATTCATCCCCGCCGAACCTTGCCGTAAACCCACTGTATTTCGCAATGGTGCGTTTTAACGCGACGCTGCACAGGATCAGGGCATTGTCACCTTCTATGTGACCGTAAGCGTCGTTGATTTTCTTGAAGCCGTTCAGATCCCCCATATAGAGATAAAGCGGATGAGCCGCAGATACATGCATCAGTTGCTCTGAAAGGTATTCGTCCGCCTTACGACGGTTATTCATACCAGTCAGGGCATCCGAGTTGATGTTGGATTCCTGCATGATGATAAAGATCACCACGATCACAGCGAATACGGCAGCCGGAAGGATGGAGGCTTTCTGGAAAAAGCCGTCCACTACAATATAAAGAATAATGAGCAGGACTGAACCGAAAAGCGCTGCGTTGGCCTGACGTCGAAATGCCGTATGTGTACGTACCGCGGATGCACCGGCCACGACAGACACCGACAGGAGATATATGGCGGCCAGCGCAATTGTCGGCAGGTACAGCACCTCATGAACAAAGTACCCCTCCTCACTCAGTGTGAAGACCTGTCTGGTCCAGGGATTCAGCACGATCAGCACCGTGATTATAAAGGCCGGGATCTGCCTGACCACACGCCCGGCGGGAGTCAGAAAGATCCTCACCATCCTCTTCTCCACCACAAAAAGGAAGAACGAAGTGGCGCAGTTGGTCACCGACCAGAGACTGATTGTACATACGGCCATCAGAACATTCTGTGGAAGCACAATCCTGTCATATTCATGAAAGGTCCATATTGTGTTGCACACCAGGTACTGCATATGCGTGATGATCAGCGCACAGAACCAGATATGCTCACCCATCCTGGCGATGTCCCGGCCAGTTCTGGCAAGAATATAGATATCCAATAACAGGAAAGTGATTTGAAATATGCCGAAGGCAGATAAAACGTCATTGTTCATAGTCTCATTTGCTTCCTTTCAAAACAACGAACGGTTCTATGGGGAAAGGATCCCTGGCTCACATGAAAGTAAGTCAGTTGAGTCATTGTCCAGAGATGACATTATTCTCCCCATAACCGGGAATGAATTCGTTGGTGTGAGAAAAGACAGATTTTCAATTAACACATTTTTTCTTTACAGGATATGATAATTTCATTGTATAACAAATCAGTAAATATTTCTACTCTATTTATTGAAAAACATGGGTCATGGGGCAAATGAGTCAAGGAACCTGTCCCTCTGACTCATTCTAAATGGTGTCATTATAGAGCGAAATGTGGTAAAATAACATAAAGATAACTGAATCAACATTTTTAAACGGAGGTGTGCCCATGAAAAGAAAAAACGGAAATATGCATTGCCACATTCACTCCCTCTTTGTGCTACTCACTCTCCTGCTGGCATTCGCCTTCTGCATCTCGTCCTCAGCTGCCGATGGTTCAGATGCCACACGCTCTGCAAAATCAGTTAACCTTATATGCCCGACACCCGTAATGGCAAAAGGCTATGTGTCAAAAAATGAAGTCGGAATCCAGTTCAGCTGGAGGATGGTTGATGGCGCCACGAGATACGAATGCGAGGCCGGTGGTTCTTCTACTGACAAGATCTTGCCGGATGGTTTTTTCTTTAATCAGACAACCAAAAACACATATATAAGAGTCCCGATCTCTAAAAACTACGATTTTTCTTTTCGTGTCCGTGCACGCGCGACAGTAAATGGAAGACACATCTACAGTCCGTGGGCGAAGATCATATTGCATGACAGAAAAGTAAACAGCCTTATTGATAAAGAGCTTAAAGATTATATCCCTGAGAAGCCGGCATCGCTCTCGTATATGATCTCGCCTGAAAGGGATGGCCGCAGGATCTTCTTTTCATGGGATAAGGCGACCGGCGCAGAGGGCTATCAGTATTCCTGTATGCTGACGGATCAGAATGGAGAAAAACATACCAAGATGTTCAGAACAGAAAAAACGGCTGCATCTCTTTTCATCAGTAAAGGGACTTCCATCTCCTTCAAAGTCCGGTCCTTCCGTACAGTCAAGAAACAGGAGCTGTACAGCAAATGGGCAACAAAAAGGCTGAATGCAGTTCAGATGGAGAATGTTTCCAGATATGAAGATATTTATATAAATCCCTCTACATGGAATGCTGATTATATCCTGAGTGATGCGCAGCTGCGCAGGATAGCCGGACGCCTTCCGGTGAAGATTCTGAATGCATTCAAAAAGTACAATTTCAAAGTCATTGTTTCACCTGGCATGAGCGAATCAGGGAAGTTTGATGAGATGGGCGGCATCATCCGGATCAGAGATCTGCACAGTCCCGAGATCTACCATGAAATGGGACTCTTTCTGGCATTCGCCAGTCTTTATCCTGTCTCGTCAGATGATTATGAAGCAATCATTAGGGAAGAAACAGACAACTATTGGTGGAGCCGGCCGGATCTGATCCGCAAAAACAGCTCAGAGTACTTTGCAGAATCTCTGAAAGAATACGCGTTTCATCCTGCCGCTTTCGAAAAAGTCTGCCCGAAGTCGGTGCAGGCCGTCAAGCAGGCCATAAAGGATCTTTCGTCTGAGGATTCGGAGATTATGATGGCTTTGTATGGACATATTCCATTTCCTGATTAACCTCGCGCGATCAGATAAATTTAAAATGGACCTGGTTTTCCACGCGGTATTTGCATAGGCTCAAAATTTGTGTAAGCAAAAAAATATCACATGTTTTGACCATCTTGTATAACGGAGGCATTATATGGAAAAGAGACAGTTTATGGCCCTGCAGCGTCCGATCGTGATCGTAAACCTGCTCATTATAATCCTTGAGATCATCGCATTCATTCATGATTGCACAGTATTTGGATTGAGCATGTTTAAATGGTATACCGTTGACAGCAACATCCTGCAGCTGGTTGTTTCAATATCAGTCGTGTATTATTGTATAAAGGACAAAGAGCTGCCCGATACTCTTACGCTGACACATTTTATAAGTGCGGTTGGCCTGACCATCACGTTTCTTATTGCGGCATTTGTTCTGGCTCCGGAAGGCGGGATCCGCTACTATTTCATCGAGAATGTCGCGCCGATCAATCATCTGATCGGTCCGGCACTTTCCGTAGTATCGCTATTGTTCCTTGAAAAAGTCCGCAAAATGCCGATGCATGTCATCATCTGGCCTGCAGTTGTGAGCCTCATATATGGGATCATCTGCCTTATATTGAATGCTTGTAATGTCCTGGAAGGCCCATACTTTTTTCTGGAAATTCACAAACAGCCGGCGGGCACGATCATTACGTGGTTTGTGATCGACGGCGGCAACAGGCCCGCGCCCACGGGCGAGCAGATGCGCATGGAGGGCTTCACCGAAGTGGACGACGCCGATCTGCCCTGGACCGGGA
>JAFWDX010000264.1 GCA_017515945.1 Blautia sp.
GCCGAACCTGTCCCCCTGACTCATAATTGTAAACTAAATGTCGATTGTTTTCCCGCTTCCATAATGGTAAGGTATACACGGGAGGTGCATAATGAAACATACGACACTCGGTGCTTATATACGTTCTCTTAGGATTCAGAATGAAATGACGCAGGCTCAGCTCGCCGACAAGGTGGGCGTGACTGACAAAGCTGTTTCAAAATGGGAAAGGGATCTTTCATACCCGGATGTAGCATTGTTTCCGAAACTGGCCGATCTCCTCGGAGTCACGGTCGACGACCTGTTAAACGGATGCCTGGATGAAGAGCAGCCTTCCAGACTGCTGCAGATCCTTGGCATGAATCACGATATACGCACGCCGCTTCACATCATCCTGGGCTGCGTCAACCTGGCCGAGCTTCACCAGAATGACCCTGAGCTCATCAGGAGATACCTCAAGAGTATCCGCATCTCAGGGGAATACCTGCTTAAATCTATTGATTACCTGATGCAGGTCACCTACCGGGATCAGAAGTCCATCGGCGAAAAAGAATATCCCGCGAATATCCGCGAACTGGGAGAATACCTCAACAGGCGAGAGGAAGCCCGGATCAATGCCGGACAGGGATATGATTTCTCCGGCAGGCGGATCCTCGTGGCGGAGGACATCCTGCTGAACAGAGAGATCCTTTCGGAGTTCATCCGCCAGACCGGGGCTTCAGCAGATTACGCCTCAGACGGCCGCGAATGCTTAAAGAAAATAGAGGAAGCTCCCGCGGGGCACTATGACCTGATCCTGATGGACATCATGATGCCGGAAATGGACGGACTCGAAGCGACCCGCCGCATCCGTGCCCTGCCGGATCCCCGCAAGGCATTGATTCCGATCATCGCCGTCAGCGCGGATGTAAATGACAAAGAACGCCAGGCAGCTTTGGACGCCGGAATGAATGATTTTACGGAGAAACCGATCTTTATCGATAAGCTGATGGAGACTATGAAGAAGTATATATAATGAGCCTACGGGCCAGGTTCCTTCATGAAGGAACCTGGCCCTTTGACTTGTTCTTGCCAAAATTTTAGTAGATTTATTTTCAAAATAGTTATATCATAAAATAGTCCGAAAAGCACAGACGGACGCTCCTTTCGTATTCTCAAAAATCTGTCAAATATCAGGGAGAAAAGGTTTTCATATGCTTAAGAGAAAGACGATACTTGCTCTGATCAGGGTTTTCGTGCTTATAGCAAGTCTGACAGTCGTATTTTTCCTGCGTGACTGGCTCCTGGTCAGCCCGTTTAAATCCGTTGAGCTGAGTGAGGTCACCTATGCCTCCAGGGATCCTGACGGCAATCTGTACGTGATCGACCATGCAGGCGAACGGATCATAAAGGCGGATCCGGAGGGCCGGATCCAGTGGCGGCTCAAGGCCGGTGACGAAACTTTTGAAAAGGCTGTGAGGCTCGGCACAGACGGATCCGGCCATGTCTATGTGCAGGATGTTCGGATCAGGAGAGGCATAAGGCTTGAAAGCGAGGCAATCGTCCGGTTTGACGCAGGTGACGGAGCAGTTGAAGACTGCATTTTCAAAAGAAGCGCGCAGGATGAACAGATCCGCCACTCCATCATCGGTCTCTTTTCTTCAGGGGATGGTGCGTCGATCTTTCTGTGCGATGCAGAGGGGATCCGTCTTTTGTCCCTTTATTCCGACGAAAAAATCGACTACCCCCTGTCCGGGGCGGATGAGCTTGTCCTGAATGCCGCTTTTGATGAGGGATCCGGAACGCTTTGGTACTGCACCTTCAACGGCCGGATATACCGCTATGTTGACGGAGAGCAGGATGAACTGGTTTACGACGACTCCCAGCATGTCCGTGAAAACGAGAGCACACCGCGCGGCGTGGCTTTCCTGGACGGAACGCTTTACGCTCCGGACAGAGGGCTCCGGTGTCTGGTCTCCATCGACGCTGCGGCCGGCGGGGTATCGTTTCTCGAGGATGAGCTTTCATGGGAGGAGCGTGAACTTCCTGAAAGCGTAAACGCGGACTATGTTCTTACCTCCGTGACGGAGAACTGCGTGAAGCTGTGGGATGGAGAGCAGAGCACGGATATTACCGAGCTCTCCCTGAGCCGGGATCTGAAGGCCATGACCTGTCTGCTCTGGATCTGTCTGACCATTCTGATCCTCAGCGCGGTCATGGATGTGTTTCTTTTTATCCGCTTTTTTATCCGGAAAGCCAGCTCCATGATGCGCATCGTATCGGTGGTCATTCTAAGCGTGTGTATTCTGTCCGCCATTCTGGTCGGCTCGCTCCTTCCGGGCTTTAATGAGCAGCTGCTGGAATCAAAGTTTGAAAAAGCCAATTTATGTGTGGCACTTACACTGGAACAGCTGCCCATCGATGCTTTTCTGAATCTGGACGAATCCTCGGATTTCCTGGGCGAAGATTATCTGGCTGTCCGCCAGGTCGTTGACAGGATCTTCAAGTCCGGGTCGGGAACCGCGTCTGATCTGTACTGTACCTTCTACAGAGTCCTGGGCGATCATGACACCATCACGATCACCTACTCAATGGATGAAAATTCGATGCTGTTTCCCTACGCGTGGGAATATGAAGGCTCCGATGAGCAGGCGATCCTGAGCTCCGGAGTGGGAAAACAGTATGTGCACCGCAGCGTTGAGGGAAGTTATCTGTTTGTGGTCGATCCGGTCATGGATGAGAACGGAAAACCGGTCGGCCTGATCGAGGTCGGGACCGATCTGTACAGCTATGAAGCGCAGAACCGGAAGCTTTTCCTGAATCTGCTGATCGACCTGATCGCGATCACGGCGGTCTCCGTCATGGTGCTGATTGAAGCGATTTATTTTATCCGGGGGCAGAGAGAATACCGGGAAATACAGGAAAAAAATCCCGCAGCCGGTCATCTGACACCCGGGGTGCTGCGGCTGATCACTTTTATGGTCTTCTTTTTCACGAACCTGACCACGGCAATCCTGCCGAACCACGCTATAAAACTGGCTGCCAGGGCAAACATCCCCGGGATTTCCTCGGAAATCCTGGCCGCGGTTCCGCTCTCGGCTGAGGTCGTCGCGGGCGCGGTCTTTTCGATCCTCGGCGCCGGGCTGATCAGAAAGCTGTCGCTTCGACGGTCTGTTCTCCTGTGCGCGGTCCTTTTCACTGCAGGGCTTTTCCTGAGAGTCATTCCCAATTACTGGATACTGACGCTGGGAAGCCTGGTGATCGGTATCGGATGGGGCGTGATCCTTCTCGCGGTCAATACGGCGATCGCCTGTATGCCCGGTACGCAGAAGGATGTCGGCTTTGCCTTTTATAACGCAGCCGCGCTGAACGGCGTCAATTCCGGAACGGTTTTCGGCGGCTTCCTGCTGAACTGGATCTCCGGCACGGCATTGTTCGCCGTGACAGCTGCTGCAAGCGTGGGACTTTATTTTGTGGTCAGACTCTATCTGGTCCGCGCATATGAACAGGAAAATGAGGCAGAGGATGATGAACAGTCCTCCTCCATCAATCTCCGACAGTTCCTGTTTACACCGCGCATCCTGGGATTTTTTATAATGCTGGTGGTGCCGGTTCTGATCGGCAGCTATTACCTGATCTACCTGTTCCCGATCATCGGTACCAGGTGGGGACTTTCCGAGACACATGTCGGATATGCCTATCTGCTGAACGGCCTGTGTGTGATGGCGCTCAGCAGTACGATGACGGGTGTGTTCACGAAGCTGCACAAAAAACGGACCGGCCTGGTCCTGTCCGCGGTGCTGTATGCGGCTTCCTTCCTGATCGTGGCCGTATTCCGTTCGATCCCTGCGCTTCTCGCCTCACTGCTGATCCTGGGTTTCTCGGACAGCTTTGGCCTGCCGCTGCAGACCAGCTACTATACGGACCTGGAGGAGACCAGACGATTCGGCGAGGACAGGGCGTTGGGCATATACAGCCTGTTTGAGAATACGTCTCAGGCTCTTGGCCCGTTCGTTTTCAGCTGGGCTCTGGTCGTGGGTGTCGGGAAAGGACTGATGCTGATCGCAGGTGTGATCGCGGCTCTTGCCGTGGCATTCCTGCTGAGCAGCATCGTCAGCGGAAAAAAACGGACGGAGGCATGAGCCTGACGCATATACCGCAGGTACAGTTTCTTTCGTTCCGGTGAGACCATCGACTCTTCCTGAAAGGAAACGCAAATTTATGCAAAAGAAAAACCGCATCGGCCGTAAATTGATTGCGCTGCTTTATCTGTTTTTCAGTATCATCGTCATCCTGCTCCTGGTCGGCAGCTACCTGGCCCACAGCAATGAGGTAGACGGGATATACAAGGAGCGGGTCGAGAGGATCAGCAGTATCGCGGCTTCCCTCCTGGATGGTGATTTTGTAAAGGAGCTGCGTGCTCTGACGGATTCTGAAGATTTTCAGGAGCTGCACAGGGAAGCCGTCGCAAAGGACGATCCTGAGATCCTGAATGACTGTCTCAGAGAAAAAGGTCTGTATGACAGGTATGTCCAAAGCACGGAGCTGCTCCGGAATCTGCAGGAGAGAGCCGGAGTGGAGTATTTATATGTACAGAATGTGGGGAAGGAAGACGC
This sequence comes from Blautia sp., assembly GCA_017515945.1. Taxonomy (GTDB): domain Bacteria; phylum Bacillota; class Clostridia; order Lachnospirales; family Lachnospiraceae; genus Blautia_A. Next base: position 4,575 of record JAFWDX010000264.1, read on the forward strand.
AGTATACCTTCTGGATCCGAGCGAATCCGTACTGAACCTTGGCTTTCATGAAAAAAATGCGGATGAGCTCGCGGATGTGATCACCAATGTCCGGCTGCCTGCGACCGTGACCCAATCGGAATACGGCTGGCTGTGCACCTGTGCGGAGCTGGTCCATGCCTCCGACGGCTCTGTACCTGCAGTCGTCTGTGCGGATCTGGACATGAACCAGATCATAAAAAGGCGGCACGAGTTCGCGTTTGTCATGTTCATTCTGAGCGTGGCTGTCCTGCTTGGCGCGGCAGTGGGCGGGAGCTTTTATATCCGGAAGGTTGTCTCGGATCCCATTACCCGGCTGGCACGGGAAGCCGGCGCTTTCGGGCAGGCAGAGGATGAAGAAACCCTGAAAGCCCAGGTCATCACCCTTCCGGAAAAAAGGGACGATGAGATCTGGGATCTCTACGCGGACATTCAGAAAATGCAGCAGGGCATCATCCAGTACATGGATAATCTGAAGGTCGTAACGGAGGAAAAAGAACGGATCGGGACGGAGCTGAATATCGCGAATCAGATCCAGGCAAGCATGCTGCCGAACATGTTTCCCGCATTTCCTGACCGCCAGGAGTTCGATATCTATGCCAAGATGAAGCCGGCCAAAATGGTCGCGGGGGATTTCTATGATTTCTTCCTGATCGACGACGATCATCTGGGCATCGTCATGGCGGACGTCTCCGGAAAAGGCATTCCCGCGTCGCTCTTTATGATGATGGCAAAGATCGTCATCAGCAATTTTGCCCTGCCCGGGAGCTCTCCTCATGAGATCCTGGAGGAGGCCAACGAACGCATCTGCAGGAACAATGACGCCGAAATGTTTGTCACCGTATGGCTCGGCATCCTGACCATATCCACCGGCCATATTGTTGCAGCCAACGCAGGCCATGAATATCCTGTCGTGCAGAATATCGACGGAACCTATGAGCTGATGAAGGATAAGCATGGCTTCGTCATCGGAGGCATGGACGGGGTCCGTTACAGAGATTATGAGTTCGTTCTGCAGCCTGGCCAGACGGTTTTCCTTTATACAGACGGAGTACCGGAAGCGACAAGAATGGACAATGAACAATTCGGGACCGGGCGTTTGCTCGAGGCATTGAACCGGAGACCGCACGCGGAATTGAAAGAAATGATACAGCATGTACAGCAGGAGGTTGACGATTTTGTCGGAGACGCTGAGCAGTTTGACGACATTACCATGCTCGCGCTGCGCTACAGAGGATGAGCAGATGATTCCGCGAATATATGCGTAACTGTTCAGCCAAAAGGTCACTCATGGGTACGTATACTCAATGAAAAATAGTAACTGTTCAGTCAGTACCTTGCATTTATTGCGACACCGCAGGCGTGCCCTGGCAGGTGCGTGGAACAAAAGCTCAATAGCCAGGGTCACACTGAAGGCGTCCTTGGGCGGCGCACTTTTAATGCAACGAAAGGAGCCTGCGGCTCCCAAGGGACGCCTTCGGTGTGGCCTTGTAACTGTGAAGGAGCTTGTGACTGAATAGTTACGAAATTTCGGATTATGGATATATATGTTTCGAGAGATAAAACTAAGTGATCAGGCATGGATCGAACGCTGCCGGGATGAAAGGACCAACGCGCTTACCGTCCTCTCATTTCCGGCGGTTTATACCTGGCAGTCCTCCTTTGGACTGACCATCGACGGAGATGAGGATTATTATATTATCCGAAGTGAAGCAGATCAGGGATACTATTATCCTGTCGGCTCACAGGAAGCCGTCCGCGGTTGTATCAGCGAACTGCTCCAAAAGCAGGGTTCTCTTAAGCTGATCTACGTGCCTGAATCAGAACTGAAATGGCTGGAAGAGCTGGGCGCAAAGACAAGACGGGAACCGGATTCCAGCGAATATGTATACCGGAGCAGCTCCCTCGCCCTGAATGACAGGGATTCCGGGAAAAACTACCGTGAAAAGGTAAGGCATTTCAGCCGGGATAACAAATGGAAGATCAGATCCTTTCATTTCCCTGAGGATAATGAATTCCTGAAGCAGATAGCCGCGGCTCCGGACCGGGAGAAAAGAGGAAGCTATTCGAATCTGCAGGCCATGCGCCGTGCAGCGGAACATCCCCTTGAACTCGACCTCTCGGGAGTCTATATCGAGACTGATCTGGGTGAGTGGGCATTTCTGCTGGGATATCCGTCGACTTCACAGATCTATGATCTGACCTTTCTGTCATACAGCATCAGTATCTCACGCAATGTGGTGCCGGCCTGCATATGTGAACTGGCAAAACGGGTGTGCGACAGATTTCCGCTGATCAATATGGAGGATGATATGGGGATAGAGGGACTGAGGACAATGAAGAAACTCTATCATCCGGTGTTTATGCTGGACAGTTATACGGCTGTATTATAATTGACACATTGACTGTAGAACGATAGAATTCCTTTGTCCTCATTCGAGGACAGAGGCACTGCGATAAGACGGCAGGCGGTTGACTATTATCTCCGAAAGGAGGTGACAGGATGCGACTTACATTACATATCGGTATTTTCACCGTTACGATAATCGTAAAACGCAACAACCGCCACTCGGCCAAGTGACGGTTGTTTGACTGATTAGTTAAATCAATTTGATCTGAAGACAACCGCCTGACAGCAGTGCCTCTTTTCATTTTTCATTCTAAATCAGTTATGCTTTTCTGTCAAGCATAATGGGTCTGGCCCTCCAAAAATGAGTCAGGGGTCATGAAAGAACCTGACCTCCCTTAACTCTCAAAGTCGAATCGCTTCCCGACCAGCGCCATCACCCCGGCCAGCTCCTTCAGCAATTCTCTATACTGCCCGATATCAAGCATCTGATAATAGTCGCCGGGCTTGATCGTAGAATCAGGATCCATATGCACCTCGACCTCCACGAGATCAGCGCCCATCAGGACGGCGGCACAGTTCACGGGAGTTACAAACTCTCTCACGCCTGTTCCATGGCTGGCGTCTGCCAGGACGGGCAGGCAGGTTTTTTCTTTTAAGGTCAGGATACTGGAAACATCAAAGGTATTCCTCGTCCCTGTCTCGTGTGTCTGGATACCGCGCTCAGCCAGGATCACATTCCCTGAACCATAGACATAAAAATACTCGGCAGCCTTGAGGAGCTGTTCATTTGTACACCACATGCCTTTTTTCAGGATGGTCGGTATGCGGGAACGGGCGGCCCTCTTGAGCAGGTCGTAGTTCTGCATGTTGCGGGTGCCGATCTGAATGAGATCGATGTCATATTCGAGTGCCAGATCGATATCCTCCTGGCACAGCACTTCACCCAGAACCGGCAGGCCTGTATCCTCCTTGATCCGGTGGAGATACTCCCAGCCGATATCACCCACACCCTGGAAGTTGTAAGGGGAGGTCCTTGGCTTGCCGGGCATGGCCCTGAATACGGAAACACCTTCTTTTTTCAGCGCCATCGCGGTTTCGTAAAGGGATTCGTATGATTCGATGGCACAGGGGCCGGCGATCACGGAGACCTTATGATCCTGCGGGTCATAAAGCCTTTTGCCGATCCGGAGCTCGGGTACCAGCGTCTGGTCTGTTACAAAGAACAGATCGTCACCGTCCAGGATGGAAAATACTTTATGCAGTTCGTTTCGTTCAATGAATCCGTCTGTGATCGCTTCCAGATTTCCGTCGATGATCAGGAAAACTCTGCCAAAACTGTCATTTATAACATAATTAAAAATTCTTCCGGTATGTGCGGATCTGATCAGTTCTATGATCCGCCAGGCATCTTCTCTGCTATTACATAAGAATATCATAATCGTCTCACTTTCGTATGCGCATAAGCACATGCTGAATTTTACTATGAAAGCGCCCGATTATCAACCCATAAACTTCAAGTAAATGATGAGTCACCGAACCTGCCCTTGCCCTTGTAACTGAGATGGAACTGGTGACTCAACAGTTCCAAAAAACTTTACCAGTAATTTACATCATTATGACAACGTTTTAAAATAAATGCCTTACACTCTGTATGTGTCAGGGCGGTTGCCCTGGATATAAAGCATGAGCATTTCCGGCTTTGCCCTTTGGCATGATGGGGCGGCTGCCGGGAGGAAAGTTCTGAACCTGATGTGGTGACCGGGGAGGAACGCTCATGCTTTAATTGGCTTTAATTGAATGCAGGCCCAGTACACGCAGGCTTTCCTTCGGCGTTCTGGTCTGTGTTTCTCTGTCCACCGCGATCAGCCCAAAGGTCATGGAAAATCCCTTCTGCCATTCAAAGTTGTCGAGCAGGCTCCAGTAAAAATATCCTTTCACCGGAATATGATCTTTTACGCAGCGTTCCACTCCTGCCAGTGCCCGTTCGATGAATTCCACACGGCTTTCGTCGTCTGAGACGGCAACGCCGTTTTCCGTGACGATCAGATCGCCTTTGAAGTCATCGTGCACCTTGCGCAGCACGTGCTCCAGGGCTTCGGGGTAGAATTCGTAGTCCATCTGAGTCAGTCTGGCGCCTTCGGGGGAGGGGAGCTGCCCCTGAGGACCGTACTGTGTACGGGTGTAATTCTGCACGCCGAGGAAGTCGTCATCCTGGATGTATGGCAGGTAGTGCCGGAATTCTTCGTCCCAAGCGGCTTCGGCCTGGCTTTCACCGCCGCGCAGGGCCTGACAGTCGTGCATGGAAAGGGTGATGCCGACCTTGATATCCGGGTACAGCTCCTTGATGGCTTCCTTTGCCGCCTGATGAGCCCGGAATACGAGGGCGTCGCCTTCGGGGGTGCGGGAGGAGACGAAGATCTGCGGCTGGGGTGTTCCGAACACCTGCGCGTTTTCCTGAGCCGCATATTTCAGGTTCTCCATCATTTTTTCGAAGTTCATTCCTACCTGCACCTTGCCCTCGGCGCTTTTTGCGCCGCCAGCCGCCATATCCTGCATCGCAGTCTTTTCCTTGTCCTCGGCGTTTCCGCCCCTGCCAGCCGCCTGCTGCGCCATGAGCTGATACCGCTTCATAAGCGCTGCCAGCTGCAGCCCCATGTTCGCCTCGTTGATGGTACAGATATACCTGAGCTCACTTCCGAGCTTCTCCGTCACATAAGCGGCATACCTCCGGAAGTAAGAGACCGTGCTTTCAGCCTCCCAGCCGCCTTTTTTGATCAGCCAGACGGGACTGGTGAAATGCATCAGGGTCACGACGGGTTCCACGCCGTTCTTCCTGCAGCACGCGATCACCTGCCGGTAATGCTCGATCTCATCTTCATCAAATCTGCCTTCCTCCGGCTCGATCCGGGCCCATTCGATGGAAAAGCGGTAGGCATTCAATCCGGCCTCGGCCAGCAGACGGATGTCCTCTTCGTAGCGGTGATAGTGATCACACGCCAGGCCGCTCGGCTCTGCAAAGCTGGTATGGGGCAGCAGCTCCATGGCCCAGTAATCGCTGTGGATGTTGTTCCCCTCCACCTGATGAGCCGCCGTGGCCGCACCTTTTAAGAACCCCTTCGGGAATGTCATATTAACTCCTCCTTGCTCAAAGCTGCACGCAGCTCCCTTCCGTGATCCCATTCTCATTAAAAACATCCACCCGTACAAAATACTGTCTGCCCTTTATCAGAGCCCCGACACGATGTTCCCCGGGCGTGAAAACCATATCACTGTGGTAAAGCTTCTCCGGGCTGCTGCCAAACAGGATGTTCCACCCGAGTGCATCATCCTGCGCGGCGATATCGACCACCATGTCGAGATCATTTACACGCGCAGCGGTAAACTCCGGCGCGCCAGGCTTTTCTCCTTTGCCAAGTCCGAATACCCGGAGACCGGAGATGCACGGCGCCTGCCCGTAAGGCACTTCCATTTCACTCAGGCGCAGATACCGGGCCGCAAAGCCCTCCTCACGCACCACCAGGTCATGACTGAGATCGGTTTCGGCTGCGGATTTATCCTCAATGACAAACCAGCCTTCGCCGTCCGTGCTGCCCTCAAGCTTCCACCTTGTCACGAGCTCTCTTTCTTCGATATACCGGGCCTGGGATCCGGGACGGATCTCACCCGGGCAGGGAATCCCGATTGTATCGTCCGCGAAATTCACCTGCACGGCGTGTACGTCAAATACCTGTCCCAGATCCAGACACAGCCATTCCTCACGGCCGCAGGCAGCCGCCTGCCACCAGCTCTGCACATTTTCCTCCGCTGCCTTTTCCGGCACATGGCCCTCGGTAAAAGAGGACGCCGTCACTTTTTTATGGACGCTCAGGAGCATCCAGGCCGGATCCGCCCAGGGATCACAGGCCCCTTCGGGCACCGCCATTGGCCAGTCGCCGTAACGCTGATCGCAGAAAAGCTCGCCGTCCGCATCGAAGCCTGCCGGCCAGATTCCCACACGGCGTTCAAAAATGTGGTTTATCGAAATGCGCATGGTGGAGGTATGCCAGAGATTTCCCGACAGATCCTTCATCGTGGAACCGTGGCCGGCGCCGGGCAGAAAGCCGCCCGGCTTGTATGAATACGGATTGTTTTCGGCAAGGATGAACGGGCCCAGGGGAGAGTCGCTCACATAGACGCCGTCCGAGTAAGTATTGTACTGGGCGCCCGGGCAGGCATACTGCAGATAATACTTTCCCTCGTATTTGTCCAGCCAAGCCCCTTCGATATAAGGCTTTTTCGTAAACATCCCGCGGATCAGAGGCTTCACCTCTTCCGGCAGCTGCTCTTCCGGAACGGGACTGTTCGCCAGAAAGCCCCGGTAGCCGGCCTCCACCTCTTCCTCACTTGCCGGCAGAGTGCTGTTGCCCTCGCCGATCCGCTCGAAGCCGATGGCCCAGGGATTGCCTGCGATCAGTTCCTTTTTATCGCCGATGGGTCTCATGGTCTCTGGATCCAGCTCCACTCCATAGATCGGCGTTTCGTTGGAGCAGCCCCAGTAAAAGTACACGCGTCCGTCCTCGTCAAAGAACAGATTGGGATCCCAGAAGGAAAAGCTCCCTTCCAGTTTTTCATACGGCCCGTTCAGGATATCCCGGGTGCGCCAGAAGTCACACAGATGATCCCGGCTGGAGGCGCTGAAATACACCCAGCTGTCCTTCACACGCACATCAGGCGCGTAATCGTAGAGCGGCATCTCATCCGGCAGACGATGATTCTCCCATGTCACCAGATCATCCGACACCCACACGCCCAGCGTCATGGAAGCAAAGATATAGTAGCGGCCTTTGAATTCGATCATCGAAGGATCCGCCGCCTCTCTGCAGATCTGCAGCCTTCCGTGCTGCCTCGGATCGGCGTTGAACTGGTAGCGGTAATTGATATTCACGGGATTACAATAATATTTCATAGTGATATTCTCCTTCCGTGACCTCGTGCCTGCTTCCATCGGGCAGCTCGATCACCGCCGGTATCGGAACCGCAATATCAAAAAGCAGGCGCTCTCCTTCATAGGCCCATGCGCTGCAGATCGTGCCTACGGGTGAATGCCACACAGCTTTCGCGTGGCCCAGCTCCCGTCCGGGCAGCGGCCTGATGCGCAGTTTGCCTGCTTTCAGGCTGATCCCGCAGACGCCGTTGAACAGCCAACCGCTGACGGCGCCATAGGAATAATGGTTCAGGGAGTCATGCACCGTACCGTCGGGTCGTATGCCGTCCCACGTCTCCCATATCGTGGTGGCATCCTTTCTGACCTCATACAGCCAGGAGGGGCATTCCGTCTGCAGAAGCAGCTTGTAAGCCGTGTCGGCATGCCCGTGGTCCGCCAGCACGCGGCACAGATCGGGAGTGGACAGGAAGCCGGTGTTCAGATGATACCCATTGTTCACAACCAGGTCATTCAGCGTATCCGCGGCGCCCTGTTCCTCATCCGGTTCCAGGAGCCCGAAGGCGATCGGGCGCACATACTCGCACTGACGGTCAGAAGTGATCCGTCCTTTTTTAACACAGGTCCAGCGGTATGCTTTCTTCACATTTTCCGCAAGCTCCGCAAAGTGGTCGGCATCCTCCGGCCTGTCCAGGATCCGCGCGATCTGCGAGAGCAGAGAGGCGGATCTGAAATAATAGGCGGTCGCCACCTCCGGCGCGCCGGACATCATGGTCTTTTTCATGGCGGCCCCGTTATCCACATCGGGCTGGCACCATTCGCCAAAGTGAAAACCTTCATCCGCCAGGTATTTATGATGCGGATTGAGCAGGTTGTGGGGCCGCGTCTTGTGTGCCCGCTTCTCCACAAAGTGAAGCCAGCGGACCATCATGTCATAATTCTCTTCCAGAATCTCTTTGTCTCCAAAAGCCTCATATAAAGCCCAGGGTACGAGGATACAGGCATCCCCCCACCCGGCGGAGCCCTGCAGGAGATTAGAGATCATGCTGCCGCTGTTGTTCACGGGAGCGATATTTTGCACCAGCCCGTCCTCCCGCTGGGCCAGGCGGCATTCGCCCAGCCATTTGCGGTAAACCGGATAACAGTCCGCCAGGAAAACCGCTGTGGGCGCAAACACGCCCGCGTCTCCTGTCCAGCCTGCGCGCTCACGGGTAGGGCAGTCCGTGGGAATATCACAGAAATTGGAACGCATGCTCCAGAGGCTGTTCAGGAACAGCCTGTTCACGTCCGCGTTTCCGCATTCAAAAAAGCCCGTCTGCGGCATCTGCGAGTATACGGCAACCGCGGTAAAAACGGCATCTTTCAAATCAATGTCGGTTTCCACCCTGGCATAGCGGAAGCCGAAGATCGCAAAGCGAGGACGGTAGACATTTTCCCCGTCCTTACAGATATATTCGAGCTTCTGGGGAATGCCCCCGTTCTTGTTCCGGTCCCCGGGATCGAAGTTGGACTGGGTGAAATTCCCGTTTTCATCCAGAGTTTCCCCGTGCCACAGGGTGATCCGCTGCCCGGCTTTTGCGATAACGCGCAGCTCGGTGTAGCCCGACAGGTTCTGCCCATAGTCGATCACCGTCGCCCCGTCCGGCGTCGTAAACAGCTTTCCTTCAAAGCGTTCCTGCTCCAGCACAGGCACACTCTGTGTGGGGGCGAGATTTTCATAGCCGAAATCGCGCACGCGTACGCTGTGCCAGTCCGTGACCTCCTCCAGCCGGGCGTCATAACGCTCCCCGTGCTGGAGATCATTCTCCCTCGTCGGACCCTGCTGGCTGGCCTGCCAGGTTGCATCACTGACCAGGATGGGAACTCCGCCCAGCCCCAGCTGGCACAGCAGGGAAATATCATTCCCATAGTAGTTTATGAGTCCGTCTATGCCGACACTGCCGCGGTACCAGCCGTCGCCCAGGGTGACGGTGATGTTGTTCTCACCCTCACAGAGCAGAGCGGACACATCATAAACCTGCACGGTCAGGCGCTTTGCGTAGTTGCCTGTGCCGGGGGCAAGAACGAAATCGCCCACTCGCTGCCCGTTGAGCCGCGCTTCATACAACCCGTGGGACGTGATGTACAAAACGGCGTTATCTGTCGCCTCCGCGGTGA
>JAFWDX010000265.1 GCA_017515945.1 Blautia sp.
CTGTTTGATGAACTGACGGATCTTGAGGAGGAAACAGGGGTAAGGGAACCGGACAGTCCGACCCGGACAACAGGGAGCGGGGCTGTGGAGTCCGCGGACGCGGATGCCCGCAGGGAGCCCCATGAGTTTCCAGCGCTGTCTCTGGCAAAGAGTAAGGATGTGCATGTCCTCATGAAATGGGCAGGGGAGCGTCAGATCTGGCTGTCCTGGAAGCTGGATGGCATTACGCTCGTAGCCACTTATGATGAGGGCATCCTGACAAAGCTGATGACCCGGGGAAACGGAACTACCGGAACGGTCATCACATATCTGGCACCATACATAGGAGGCCTGCCTGAACGGATCGACCAGCCGGGACATATGGTCGTACGCGGAGAGGCCGTAATCTCATATGAGGATTTCCAGCGTCTCAATGACGGAATGGAGGACGACGGGGAATCCTATGCCAACCCCCGCAATCTGACGGCCGGCACGCTGGCGCTGGATCACACCAGGGCCAGCCAGGTCAGGGAGAGGGGAGTGACCTTCCGCGCGTTTACCCTTGTTTATCTCGAACAGGAGATCGTGAGCTGGGGAGAACGAATGGACCTGCTGAAAAAGCTCGGCTTTGACGTGGTGGAGCATGAACGTACGGATGCATCCGGTCTGGAATCAGCCATCGAACGCTGGACCCGAACGGTACAGGAAGGACGGATGCCCTATCCTGTGGACGGACTCGTGATCACATATGATGATACGGTATATGCTTCCGGCGGCTCTGTAACCGGACATCATGCCACAAATGCCGGTATGGCTTTCAAATGGCAGGATACTGCCGCCTGGACGACACTTGTCCATATTGAATGGAGCTGTGCGGCTTCTACGATCTCACCGGTCGCCGTTTTTGACAAGGTGAGGCTGGAAGGGACGACCGTGCAGCGGGCCAGCTTGTGTAATATCAGCGAAATGAAGAGGCTGGGGATCGGCGCTGACAGGCAGACCTCCCTGAAAGTGATCAAGGCCAATATGATCATCCCGAAATGCATCGAAGCGGACAGCCACGGTACACAGTTTGAAATTCCCACAGTCTGTCCTGTGTGCGGCGCTCCGGTCTGTATCCGTACAGGAGAAAAAACAGGTACGCAGACGCTTCACTGTACCAACCCGGACTGTACAGCCAAGCAGATCCAGAAATTTACGAGATTTGTCAGCAAGACAGGGATGGATATAGACGGATTGTCTGTCCGGACGATCATGAAGTTTATCAATCTGGGCTTTTTGGCGGATTTTGCGGATATTTATGATATTGCGGTTCACAGAGATGAGATCATCGAAATGGATGGCTTTGGTGAAAAATCCTATGCCAATATGATCCGTTCGGTTGAGAAAAGCCGGCAGGCAGATCCTGTCCGTCTCCTCTATGCGCTGTGTATTCCCATGATCGGGACGGACGCTGCTAAACGGATCCTGTCTTTTTATGGGTCGGAGGAGTTTTTCCGCCTGTGGGAAGAGGGGGCTGATTTCAGCCAGGTGGACGGGATAGGGCCGGAGAAAGCCTCCTCCCTCACTGACTGGATCGCACAGGACAAGAACAGGGCGCTTCTGAAAAAACTGCTGGAGAGGATCGAGGTAGCGGTCCTGGAACCTCAGGCAGGCCGGAGCGGCCGCTGCCTGAATCTCACTTTTGTGATAACCGGAGATGTACATACCTTCAGAAACCGGGATGAATTTAAAGCTTACGTGGAATCCCAGGGAGGTAAAGTTACAGGGAGTGTATCAAAAAAGACAGACTATCTCGTCAACAATGATGCCGGATCTGCGTCTTCCAAAAACCGAAAGGCCAAAGAACTGGGCATACCGGTGCTGACGGAGGAAGATTTTAACAGGTTGTTCAGATAAGAGATAAGGCAGGGGGAGTCTCCCCCTGCCTTTTTAACGGGACCGCCGCAGGCTCCCTTAACAGGATTCACAGTCAAAGATTCCCGGATATTTTAGAGTCTCTGGTATTCTCAAATCCTGGCGCTTGCCGGTATATACTGACGCAGCCACTTATAGATGAGTTCATGTCGTGTATAATAGATCTTGTCGCCGATCTGGTAACTGAATACATTGTCGCTCTGGTCCTTATAGAGGGACACGCGCAGCGAAGCCAGTTTGTTTTTGTTGCCGGCGCGGTTTACGACCCTGCGTACCGCGGCGAACCCGCCCAGGTGATAGCATTCGGCCATGAACATGGCGCTGCGCAGATTGGTCACGCCCAGGGTCTTGATATTTGTCAGGTAGGCATCGAGCAGTTCGATGGCGCGCAGATCCTGGACAAATTTGCCTGCGTTGCATGAAATGATGTTCTGGATCGCTTTGGCTTTTGCGCTGCCTGGGGAGACGGTATAGGGACGTGAATCCCAGGAATAAGAAAGATCATCGGCTATATTGGCGGTATCCCTTCCTTTAAAAGAGTATGGATATTGCTTTTTTATGGCTTTGAGCAGCTGGCGGAGGTTCTCGCCGTACTCCTGGTATGCGCCGGCTGTGCAGCTGATCTCGTTGGGAGAATTGGCACCGGGACCGGCAAAGGCACTGTAATTGCGCCTGCCGTAGGTCTGACTGCCGCTTTCGACCGCGCCAAGGAGATTGAGCCAGACTTTTGCGTAGGCATTGCTGACAAAACGGCTGGTCTGCTTGCGGCGGACGTTCATGGTACATTTGAGAGTTTTTCCGTTAACGGTACAGGAAATGGTGCAGGTCCCTTTGCGTATGCCCCGGACCAGACCGGACCCGGAAACGGTGGCAATGGAGGAGTTGCTGCTTTTCCAGCCGGAGGCGGTCCCGGAGGTGGGAGAGAGCTGGACAGTTCTGTTCACATAGACACTTGTCTGGATCTTATTCAGGGATGCCGCGTGAACCGGCGCTTGTGACAGGAACAGTATCCCCAGGAACAGACATGCGATGAAAAAGGCAAGGGGAGTGCGTTTTGCTTGATTCATGGAAGAGCTCCTTTCCTGAACATAAAAAATAATGTAATCATTATAACAAAAAATAGAAAACATATTGTAATATGGATTTAGTAACTGTTCAGTCACAAGCTCTTTCACCTCTTGTTTTTCACAAATCAGATGTTATAATGTAGAATGATTTTTTAACCATAGTTTTTCCTATTTACGATTATCAGGAGGAGCATATGCCGATCAAGATTCAGAGCGATCTTCCCGTCAAGGAGATTCTGGAAAAAGAAAATATATTTGTCATGGATGAGACCCGCGCGGCCCATCAGGATATCCGTCCGATCCATATACTGATCCTGAATCTCATGCCGCTCAAGGAGGATACTGAGCTGCAGCTCCTGCGTTCCCTTTCCAATACACCGCTGCAGGTGGATGTCACCTTCATGACCATGGAGAGTCATGAGACGACGCATACCTCCAGGAGCCATCTCAACAAGTTTTATGAAACATTTCCGGATATCTGCACCAGACGCTTTGACGGAATGATCATCACAGGTGCTCCGGTAGAACAGATGGAGTTTGAAGAGGTGGACTACTGGGACGAGCTGACACAGATCATGGACTGGGCGGACAGGCATGTCACGTCGACGATCTATCTGTGCTGGGCGGCGCAAGCGAGCCTTTATCATTTTTACGGGCTGCGTAAACGGATGCTCGACCATAAAATGTTCGGGCTTTTCCGCCACAAAGTCCTCAGAAGAAAGGTTCCGCTGGTGAGAGGCTTTGATGATGTCTTCCTCGCACCCCATTCCCGCCATACCGAGGTGTCGACTGCCGATATCCACGCCTGCAAGGAGCTGACGGTGCTGGCCGAGTCCGAGGAAGCAGGAGTATTTCTGCTCATGGCCCAGAACGGACACCGGATCTTTGTCATGGGCCATCCGGAATATGACCGGGTCACCCTCGACAGGGAATACCGCCGCGACAGGGACAAAGGTCTGGACATCGAGATCCCGGTAAATTATTATCCGGATGACAACCCGGATAACGCGCCTCTCCTGACCTGGAGATCCCACGCGAACAACCTGTATACAAACTGGGTCGATTATTATGTCTATCAGACGACGCCTTACAATCTGGATGGGACGCCGGACTTCGCCCATCTGTTCGGTGTTTATGATAATCTGCCAGATGAAGAAAATGATTAACTGTTCAGCCAGCACCTCGCATTTACTGCGAGGTGCGTGGACCAAAAGCTTAACAGCCAAGGGCAGGCGCACTTCAAATGCGACGAAAGGAGCCTGCGCCTGGCCTGTAACTGTGAAGGAGCTTGCGACTGAACAGTTACGAAAATGATTGAAAAAAAAGCTTGCAAAAGACACGCCGAGGTGGTACTATAGCCTCTGGCGTGTTTTTTTAAGTCTTGAAGTGCGCCCTGTGGAATGACCCTGAACCACAGTCAGAACAACGTGTACGCGAATAAAGTCATCAACAGCGGCACGCAAAACCTGCAGACGCACATACTGTGCGAAATACATTCAGACGGAAAGGAGGAAATTTCCCTATGAAAGTGAGATCTTCTGTAAAACCGATCTGCGAGAAATGCAAGGTCATCAAGAGAAAGGGAGCGATCCGGATCATCTGTGAGAATCCCAAACACAAACAGCGCCAGGGCTGATTATCATCAGATCACCCAGGCACCAGGCAACACAGCGGCTGATTTATCATGTATTGCCTGATACCGGCACAGACCGGAAAGGTCGCGGACAGCTTGCCGCGGCTGGGCGTTTACCGAGGCGCCTCAATCAGGAGAGAGCACCGTTTCCGATGCATCCCATTTCACCTTGCCACAGCGGGTATATCGACCGCAGGTCCAGCCTGCGTATGCTGATGCCGGCCGGCAAGTGATGTACAGACACGGAGAGCTTTCAGACACATTTTATACGTTTTATACGGAGGAATACAGTACATGGCTCGTATAGCTGGTATCGACTTACCGAGAGAGAAAAGAATTGAAATTGGTCTTACCTATATTTATGGCATCGGCAGACCCAGTGCCACAAAGATCTGCGCACAGGCAGAGGTCAATCCTGACACACGTGTCCGTGATCTGACTGACGACGAGGTAAAAAGACTGAGCACAGTCATCGATGAGACCATGATGGTCGAAGGTGACCTTCGCAGAGAGACCGCTCTGAATATCAAGAGACTGCAGGAAATCGGATGCTACAGGGGTATCCGTCATCGTAAAGGCCTTCCCGTCCGTGGACAGAAGACAAAAACCAACGCGCGTACGCGCAAGGGTCCGAAGAGGACAGTGGCCAACAAAAAGAAATAAAGCACAGGCAAATAAGGAAAGCGTAGGTTAGTTTTTATATGGCAAAGAATACGAGAAAGACGACCACAAAGCGTCGTGTCAAGAAAAACGTTGAACATGGACAGGCTCATATCCAGTCTTCTTTCAATAATACGATCGTCACCCTGACGGACAGTGAAGGAAATGCCCTGTCCTGGGCCAGCGCCGGCGGCCTTGGCTTCAGAGGTTCAAGGAAATCTACCCCTTATGCAGCTCAGATGGCAGCGGAGACCGCTACCAAGGCTGCACTCATTCATGGTTTAAAGACGGTTGACGTCATGGTCAAGGGACCCGGTTCCGGCCGTGAGGCTGCGATCCGCGCACTGCAGGCATGCGGTCTTGAAGTGACCAGCATCCGCGACGTGACCCCCGTTCCCCATAATGGTTGCCGCCCGCCCAAACGCAGGAGAGTCTGACAGGAGGATAGATTGATATGGCAGTTGACAGAACACCGGTTCTTAAGAGATGCAGATCTCTCGGCCTGGATCCGATTTATCTTGGCATCGATAAAAAATCCACAAGACAGCTCAAAAGGTCCAACCGTAAGGTTTCCGACTATGGTATGCAGCTGAAGGAAAAACAGAAAGCAAAATTCATCTACGGCGTACTTGAGAAGCCCTTCCGCAACTACTATGCGAAGGCCGACAGAATGCCGGGCCAGGCAGGTGAGAACCTGATGCGCATGCTCGAGAGCAGACTGGACAACATCCTGTTCCGCATGGGCTTTGCCCGCACCCGTATGGAAGGCCGCCAGATCGTGGATCACAGACACGTACTTGTAAACGGCAAGTGTGTCAATATTCCTTCCTACCTGGTCAAGGCCGGCGATGTGATCGAGATCAAAGAAAAGCATAAGAGCTCTGACCGCTATAAAGCGATCCTTGAAACAACAGGCGGACGCCTGGTTCCCGGATGGCTCGATGTGGATCAGGAGAATCTCAAAGGACAGGTCAAGGAGCTTCCCACCCGTGAGGAGATCGATGTACCGGTCAACGAGATGCTCATCGTTGAGTTGTACTCCAAGTAATGATCTAACAACTTCCTGGTTCGCGTCAGGCAACGACAGACCCTAAGGAGGGCTTATATAGTGTTTGATTTCAATAAACCAAAAATTGAAATAACCGAAATATCCGAGGATAAACGGTTTGGAAGATTCGTGGTGGAGCCTCTGGAGAGAGGTTATGGGACGACGCTGGGAAATTCCCTTCGCCGGATCATGCTTTCTTCTCTTCCGGGGTCGGCTGTCAGTCAGGTCAAGATTGACGGCGTTCTTCACGAATTCAGCTCCGTTCCCGGCGTAAAGGAAGATGTTACCGAGATCATCATGAATCTCAAAAGCCTGGACATCAGGAATAACAGCATGGATGACGCTCCAAAGACAGCCTATATCGACTGTGATGGCAAGGGAGTCGTTCATGCCAGCGATATTCAGGTGGATCAGGATATCGAGATCATGAATCCGGATCAGGTCATTGCGACTCTCAACGGAGGGAGTGACTGCAAGTTCGTAATGGAGCTGACGATCACCAACGGACGCGGATACGTCAGTGCGGACAAGATCAAGCAGAATGAAGAGCTTCCGATCGGCGTTATCGCTGTTGACGCCATTTATACGCCCGTTGACAGAGTGAACATGACGGTTGAAAATACCCGTGTCGGTCAGGTTACAGACTACGATAAGCTGACACTTGACGTATATACAAACGGGACGCTTGATCCGGATGAGGCAGTTTCCCTTGCTGCCAAAGTGCTGAGCGAGCACCTGAATCTGTTTATCGATCTGTCTGAGAACGCTAAACAGACAGAGTTTATCGTCGACAAGCAGGATGATGAGAAAGAAAAGGTTCTCGAGATGAGCATTGACGAACTGGAGCTTTCCGTACGTTCGTATAACTGCCTCAAGAGAGCCGGGATCAATACGGTAGAAGAGCTTTGCAGCAAAACTTCCGACGACATGATGAAGGTGCGTAACCTTGGCAAAAAGTCGCTTGAGGAGGTTCTGGCCAAGCTCAAGGAGCTGGGTCTGCAGCTCCAGCCTTCAGAGGAGTAATATTGCTCCCGTAAAGAATATGGCGGGTATTTGCTTTGCAGTGCTGCAGTAAGTCCGAACAAGCATGCAGTGCTGTCCCGCACAGGAGGAAAAAATAAATGGCAAAATACAGAAAACTGAGCAGAACAGCTTCCCAGAGAAAAGCA
>JAFWDX010000029.1 GCA_017515945.1 Blautia sp.
CCCTCTGACTCATTCCCTTGACTCACAGAATGAGTCAAGGAACCTGTCCCCCTGACTCATCAGCCAGCGCATGTGCGGCAAGCCAGGCGGTAGACCAGGCGATCTGCAGATTAAAGCCGCCTGTCACGGCGTCCACATCCATCACCTCACCGGCAAAATAAAGATTTTTGACCAGTCTGGACTGCATGGTTCCAGGCACGATCTCTTTTGTGCTGACCCCGCCTCTGGTGATCACGGCCTCTGCAAAGCTCCCGGTGCCGATGATCGTCATCGGGAAGGATTTGATCAGCCGCGCGAAAGCCTGTCTCTGATTCTTGGTTACGTCCCGGACGGGAAGCTCCGGATCGATCCCGCCCAGGCTGATCATGACCGGCGTCAGCGAGGCGGGAAACAGGACGCCGATGACATTTTTGAACTGTCTGTTCGGAGATGCGTGAAATTCCCTGAGGATCCGGGCGTCGAGCTGTCCCTCGTCGAGTGCCGGCTTCAGATCGACAAAAGCATCGAGGCTCCCCTTCTTGTCCAGCAGCTTTCCCAGGCGGGCACTCGCCGTCAGCACCAGGGGACCGGTGATGCCCCTGTGGGTAAACATCATCTCTCCGAATTCCTCAAATACCTTTTTTTTGCCGTCCAGGATCCTCAGAGTGACATTCTTCAGAGAGAGTCCCTGCAGTTCGGGTATGTAGGGTTCCCGGGTAAGCAGGGGTACGAGCGAGGGCTGCGGATCCACGATGCTGTGACCGGCCTGCTCAGCCAGGCGGTACCCGTCTCCCCGGGAACCGGTGGACGGATAGGAAAGTCCGCCGCAGGCTATGACCACCGCATCCGCAGGCATTCTTTCGCCGGAGGCCGTCAGGACGCCGCAGACCTGTCCGTCCTCCATACACAGATCTGTCACACGGGTATTCAGACGGAGCACGCCGCCTGCCGCGGCGTATTCCTTCTCAAGCGCACGGATGATATCCGAAGAATGGTCGGATACGGGAAAAACCCGCTCTCCTCTCTCCGTCTTGAGCGGAACCCCCGCCTTCTTAAAAAACTCCATCACATCCTGATTGGAGAAGGCGGCAAACGCGCTGTACAGAAAGCGCGGGTTTGAGAGCACGGCGCCCGTCAGATCCTGCGGATCACAGGCATTCGTCAGATTGCATCGCCCTTTCCCGGTGATATACAGCTTTTTCCCCGTCTTTTCGTTCTGTTCGATGACGGTTACATGCAGGCCCAGTCTGGCAGCCCAGATGCCCGTCATCATACCGGCTGCGCCTCCGCCAATGATCAATACTTTTTTCAAACCGTTTCTCCGTATAAAACGAGCCTGCATAAAAGCAGGCTCGTAGGATCGTAACTGTTCAGTCACAAGCTCTTTCGCAGTTACGTAAAATCTGTTTTATACTCGCGCGATCAGATAGATGGAAAATGTGCCTGACTATCCGCGCGGTATATGCAGAGGCTCTAAATACGTGGATTAAAAGATTTCCACGTATTAAGACCCTCTAGTATATCTTATCTGCAAAGATCAGACCGGATATGCTCCGTTCTCGTTGTCGGCTTTGGTCTCATCCACACCTGTCTGCTGTGCCTGACGGTATTTGAAGAAGTCCGTGGCAACCTGCGGGAACAGGGCGTAGGACAGCACGTCCTCATCCTGCTCTTTGTACTGAGCCATCTCAGACTCAAGCTTATCCAGCTCGTTTTCGATCAGATCGGCCGGACGGCAGGTGATGACCTCGGCATCGCCGATGCACTTCTTCTGGACCTCAGGATTGAAGGGCTTGACGGTGGCACCATACTTACCGGTAAGGATATCCTTGGTCTCCTTGGTGACCATCTTGTATCTCTCGCCGAAGAGGACGTTGAACACAGCCTGTGTACCGACGATCTGGGAAGACGGAGTAACCAAAGGCGGATCTCCGAGATCCTTACGCACCCTCGGAACCTCCTCGAGAACCTCGTAGAACTTGTCCTCCGCATGCTGCTCTTTGAGCTGGGAGGTCAGGTTGGACAGCATGCCGCCCGGTACCTGATACAGGAGGGTCTTGATGTTGACGCCAAGGTTCTTGGGATTGAGCAGACCGCTGTCAAGCGCTTCGTCGCGCAGCGGACGGAAGTAATCCGCGATCTCGGCCAGGAGCTTCTGATCGTATCCCGTATCATAGGGAGTACCGCGGAAGGTCTCGACCATAACCTCTGTGGCCGGCTGGGATGTGCCCAGGGCGAAGGGTGACATGGCGCAGTCGATGATATCCACACCGGCCTCGACAGCCTTGAGATAAGTCATGGAAGCGGCACCGGAGGTATAATGCGTGTGAAGATCGATCGGGATTTTGACGGTCTCCTTGAGAGCCCCGACAAGCTCTGTCGCTGTATAGGGAAGAAGAAGGCCGGCCATATCCTTGATACAGATGGAATCCGCGCCCATCTCTTCAATCTTCTTTGCGATCCCTGTCCAGTACTCCAGCGTGTAGGCATCGCCGAGCGTATAGCTCAGTGCCACCTGTACATGGGCTTTTTCCTTATTTGCAGCTTTCACCGCAGTCTGAAGATTGCGGATATCATTCAGGCAGTCAAAGATACGGATGATGTCGATACCGTTGGCAACGGATTTCTGAACGAAATATTCAACCACATCATCAGCATAGGGACGATATCCCAGGATGTTCTGGCCGCGGAACAGCATCTGCAGCTTTGTATTTTTGAAGCCGTCGCGAAGCTTGCGCAGTCTCTCCCACGGATCCTCCTTGAGGAAACGAAGGGAAGCGTCAAAGGTCGCGCCGCCCCAGCACTCTACGGCATGGTAGCCGACCTTGTCCAGCTTGTCCACGATGGGGAGCATCTGTTCGGTGCTCATTCTGGTGGCGATCAGAGACTGATGAGCGTCACGAAGGATCGTCTCAACGATCTTTACAGGTTTTTTTTCGATTTGTGCCATTTTCATTCTCCTATATTTCGTAACTGTCAAGTCACAGACTCCTTCACAGTTACTGTAATCCTGTTTTATACAAGAGCGTTTTCACACGTGGAACTCCACGCATTTATGTCAGAGCCTCCTGATACGTAAAACTCCACGTGATCAGAGGCTCTGCATATACCTTGTGATCAGGAGTATATACTGAGGGAATCCCCTGTATCCAGGCCCTCCGATATATATCCCCAAACAACGTTACACACCATAAATGGCCATAAAGGCACCGGCTGCGACGGCCGTGCCGATAACTCCGGCCACATTCGGACCCATGGCATGCATCAGCAGGAAGTTGGTGGGATCCGCCTCCGCGCCGACCTTCTGTGACACACGGGCGGCCATCGGAACTGCCGAAACGCCGGCTGAACCGATCAGCGGGTTGATCTTTCCTCCGGACAGCTTACACATCACCTGTCCCAGCATGACACCGCCGAAGGTACCGAAGGCAAAGGCGGCAAGGCCAAGCACAACGATCTTTAAGGTAGCCACATTGAGGAAGTTCTCCGCGCTGGTAGAAGCGCCTACGGACGTACCCAGGAGAATAACGACGATATACATCAGGGCGTTGGAAGCGGTCTCCGTCAGCTGTTTGACCACGCCGCATTCCCTGAAGAGGTTGCCCAGCATCAGCATGCCGACCAGCGGAGCCGTGGTGGGCAGGATCATGCATACCACGATCGTGATGACGATCGGGAAGAGGATCTTTTCCAGCTTGGTGATGGGGCGGAGCTGCTCCATCTTGATCTTGCGCTGTTTCTCAGTGGTAAAGGCCTTCATGATCGGAGGCTGAATGATAGGCACGAGAGACATATAGGAATATGCCGCCACAGCGATGGGGCCCATCAGGGTGCTCTGTCCGAGTTTGCCGGCCAGGAAAATGGATGTCGGGCCATCTGCGCCGCCGATGATGGAAATGGCGGCAGCCGCTTTTCCGTTGAAGCCAAGGAAAATGGCCAGGAAATAGGCGACATAGATGCCAAGCTGCGCGGCAGCTCCCAGCAGGAAGCTGATGGGGTTGGCGATCAGCGGACCGAAGTCCGTCATGGCGCCGACACCCATAAAGATCAGGGACGGGAAGATACTCCACTCATCAAGGATATAGAAATAATGGAACAGACCGCCGACGCCGTTGGAGGAGTCCGCCGGATCCATCATGATCTCGGGATAAATATTGACGAGCAGCATACCAAAGGCGATCGGCACCAGCAGAAGCGGTTCAAAATCATGCCTGATCGCAAGATAAAGAAATACACAGGCCACTGCGATCATCAGATAGTTGCCCCAGGTAAGATTCAGGAAGGCTGTCTGATGAACCAGATTGGCCAGAGTATTGGTTACATATGACATCTGTCTACCTCCTGATATCAGTTCATTGTAGCAAGGACATCTCCATTCTCAACTGCGGCGCCGGCAGCTACATCGAGGCTGGCCACGGTACCGTCCTGCGGAGCGACCACAGGGATCTCCATCTTCATGGACTCAAGGATCAGAATGGTATCTCCGGCTTTGACGGCAGCGCCTACGGAAGCGGCAATGCTCAGAACCTTGCCGGGCACGGAAGCGGTGACCTTTACAGCGCCGGCACCGGCTGCGGGAGCAGCGGGAGCAGCCTTGGGAGCAGCTTTCGGAGCAGCCTTGGGAGCGGCTTTGGGAGCAGCGGCAGGAGCAGCGCCGCCAGCGGTCTCTTCTACGGTAACATCATAAGCAACGCCGTTTACAGTGATGGTATAGCTCTTCATGATCATAATCCTCCTGATCTTTTAAATTATCTTTTTCTGCGATTGGATTTTCTGATGGAACGCACGACAAACCCTTCGGGTGTGGTGCCTTCGGCTGCAGCGATGGCTGCGGCGATGACGGCGATCAGTTCCTGGTCGTCCGTCACGTACTCCTCGGCCGCGGCCGGGGCGGAAACAGGAGCCGGTGCCGGCGCTGCGGCCCGTGCAGGTTCTTCCTTGGCTTTTTTGCCCTGGCCTACCAGACCGGGAACATACTTCAGCAGGGAAATGATGAAGCTCAGGAAGATAAGTACCAGGAATACGGTACAGATACCGATCAGGGTATTAAGGGCCGCTCTGGCAAGAGTGACGCCCATGGGAAGCTGAACATCGACTGTCAGGGTCTCGGGATTCAGTCTCCGGTCAAATACATACACGAAGTTTGCGTTCGCGTTTTCGAAGGAACGGGGTACGGTGACGGTGTATTCATTGCCGTTCTGGACGGCTGTAGGCTCAGCATTCTCCGCATCCGTGAGCGCTCCGAGCTCTTCCCGTGAAGAGACCCAGGCATTCACCGCCTCTACCGTAAAGGCGTCCGTGGAGTCCTCATAAGCCTCGATCTGATCCTCTGTCAGGCCGATCAGCGTATCTGTAAGTCCCTGTCCGGCGACCAGCACCTGCGAAAGAGCGTCCTGATCAGCCTCCTCTGCCAGTACGGCCGTCTGTACGAAGACCGTCAGCAAAGACATGCAAAGGAGGACGGAAAACATCCTCAATGCTTTATTTCTGAACTGTTTCATATACCTCACCTCACTTAGACAGTGCCGTGCTTTTTGGACGGGCGCTCTTCCCTCTTAGTATAGAGCATTTCGAACGCGCCGATCACATATTTTCTGGTGTCGGCCGGAGCGATAATGGTGTCCACATATCCTCTCGCAGCTGCGGTTTCCACACCGGACTGCAGAGTTCTGTAGGCAGCGGCCTTTTCACCGAGTTCCTTCGCATCTGCCTTGGGATACATGATCTTTGCGGCCAGATCCGCATCCATCATACCGATCTCGGCGCTGTCCCACGCATAAACGATGTCTGCGCCGACAGATTTGCTGTTCATGGCGACACATGCATTGCCATAGGCTTTGCCGATCACGACGTTGACCTTGGGCACGGTGGCGGAGGTAAAGGCATAGACCAGACGGCCGAGAGCCTTGGCCATGGTCTTTTCATTTTCCATGTCGGCTTTGAAGCCTGTAACATTTGTCAGGCTCAGGACGGGAAGCTCAAAAGCGTCGCAGAAACGGACAAGATCCGCTGCCTTGCGGGCGCCCTGTGCGGACAGTACCGTGCCGAGATCCTCGGCCTTGTTGCCCTCCTCGTCATAAACAGCGCTGCGATTGGCAACAACACCAACGGTAGCTCCATTCAGACGGATGAATCCGGCAGCGATGTCCTTGCCGAAGTCAGGTTTGATCTCGAAAAATGCCTCGTCATCAGCGATCCTGGAAATGGCGAGCGCCGTGTCCTCTGTGCAGGATACGATATCCTCAGCCGCACGGTTCAGGTCATCCGTGCACTCCGCGACAGCATCCTCATCCTCATTGTTGGAGGGAAGGAGGCTAACCAGCTCACGGATCTTTGCGAGGATCTCCTCCTCGCTGCCTGTGCCGTCAACCAGACCGGTATGCTCGCTCTGGAACGCGGCTGCGGCGGTATCACACTTCTGCGCGGTATTGCCGGCAAGCGCATTCGGCGCGCTGACAAAAAGCTGGCCTTTCTTTTCTTCCATAAAGGTAAAGTCCGTCAGAGCCGGAATCACAGCCATGCCGCCGCCGCAGGTCCCGAAAATACCTGTGATCTGGGGGATGATGCCGGAAGCGAGGGACTGCTTCATATAGATGGACCCGAAGGCTTCGAGGGCATCTGTCGCCTCTTCCAGACGCAGACCAGCACAGTCGATCAGACCGATCACAGGTGCTCCGGTCTTGAGCGCCAGATCATACAGGGCCGTGATCTTTCTGGCATGCATCTCGCCAACGGTGCCGCCCAGCACGGACGCATCCTGGCTGTATACATAGACAAGGCTGCCGTCAATGACACCATAACCGGTGATGACGCCGTCAGAAGGTGCTTTTTTCTCAGTCAGGCTGAAATCGGTGGATCTGGCTGTGATCTTCTGTCCGATCTCTACAAAACTGTTGGCATCAAGCAGCGCTTCTATTCTTGAGCCCGCTAAGCTTTGTGTTGCATTACTCATTTTCGTTTTGCCCTCCATTTTTATAAAAATATTGGATATCCCAAAAAATAGCCATTGTGATTGTACCCTCTTTTATACATTATTTCAAGAGGTTTTATCATTTACGGGGAAGGAATTTCGAAACCATCGGTTTACTAAGGCCTGGCGGGATCACACCGTCACCTTGACCTCCTCCTCGGCCTCCGCCCTGAAGTCCTCCAGCCTGACCGGATCAATGGCGGGCAGCTCTTCGAGCGCCCCCACGCCGAAGCATCTGAGGAATTCCTCCGTGGTGCCGAGCAGGATCGGCCTGCCCGGCGCATCAAGCCTTCCCAGCTCCCGCACCAGGCCGAATTCGATCAGGCGGTTGACCGCATGGTCGCTTTTGACGCCCCGGATCTGTTCGATCTCCGCTTTTGTCACGGGCTGCTTGTAGGCGATGATGGATAATGTCTCCAGAATCACGTCCGTGAGCGACGGTTTCTGGGGATGCATGGCGATCCGGATCAGATATTCATAGTATTCCTTTTTGGTGCAGAGCTGAACCGCATCCTCCAGCGTCATGAGCCTGATCCCTCTGTCCTCCTGGTCATAGCGTCCGCTCATTTCATTTATCAGCTTTCTGACCTGTTCCTTGCTGATCTGAAGCGCGTCCGCCAGCTGGGACAGCTTTACCGAATCACCCATTGTAAACAGGATTGCTTCAATGGCTGCCTGCAGTTTTGTTTCTTCCAATCGATCTTACCTCGCTTCCGGGCGCGGCTCACTCCTGTATGTAATCCGTGAGATCACGCCATTTTTCAGGATCCTGCTCAACGCGGATCCTTATCTCTCCAAACTGTCCGTCCTGTTCAACATGGATATACCCCATCTTCATAAGCTCCAGGATCGAGAGGAACGAAACGACCACACCCGTTCTGGTCTTCTCTCCCTTCAGAAGCTGACGAAAGGAAAACATGTCATGTGTCTTTGCGTAATCACGGATCTGCATGAGCCTGTCCGCGACACTGACCGGTTCCTTTTCGATCTTGCCGAAACGGCTGCGGATCGGGTCGACACGGTCTTCGCGCTTTTTCATGATCGACCTGAAAACCGCATTCAGTTTTTCCAGGGTCACACCCTCGAGCAGGAGTGCGGGATCTACCGGTTCACGATAATTCAGAACTTCTTTTGGAATGGACGGCGGTTTGTAAAAGATCTCATCCGCTTCCTCCATCCGCTCCCGCAGCTCATAGCTCATATATTTGTACATTTTGTATTCCAGGAGCTTGCGGACCAGCTCCGCCCGCGGATCCTCCTCCTCGCCCTCCTCCTGAGCCGGAGCCGGCAGCAGCATACGGCATTTTATGTCCAGGAGGGTTGCAGCCATGACCAGGAACTCGCTCATCAGGCCCAGATCTTCCTGCTCCATGGCATGGAGCACTTCCATGTACTGATCCGTGATCTGTACGATGGGGATGTCAAAGATATCGACTTTATTCTTTTCAATCAGGGTAAGCAGCAGATCCAGAGGGCCTTCAAAATCACTCAGTTTTATCGAAATAGCCATGCCGTCTTTTCACTCTCCCGTCACCTGTATAATAAAAAGCTCTCTCGGATTGTGGATCCGGAAGGGTATCGTATGTTCGCCAAGACCCGGACTTACAAACAGATGCTGATCCGACCGGTGGAAAACACCGCATCCATACCCGGGGAATGGAATGAACTGCGGACTTACGAGGCAGACGTGCTCTGAAAACCGCACGACCCCGCCATGATAATGTCCTGAGAAGATCAGATCCGCCCCCCATTTAAAATAAGCCCGTGCAAACCGCGGATTGTGCGCGATCAGCAGGGTGAGATCCGCATCCGTCACACCGTCACCGGGAATACCTGCCAGATCCTGTATGGTTTTCTGTCTCAGGAACGGTGCGAAAGGTTTACCATAATAGACCAGATCGAGTTCCAGTGAAGCGATGTCCAGAACGATATCTCCGGCCTCA
This sequence comes from Blautia sp., assembly GCA_017515945.1. Taxonomy (GTDB): domain Bacteria; phylum Bacillota; class Clostridia; order Lachnospirales; family Lachnospiraceae; genus Blautia_A. The sequence goes on from JAFWDX010000029.1 coordinate 8,893, forward strand.
AATCGGGCATGCTCATTGCACAGCAGATGCACACCACTGTTTTTCAGCGTTTCTTCATATTCGGCATAGGCTGTCTGCATCTCAAAGAAGTTATTTTTACGAAAATCTTCGTGTTTTGGATATCGCATCCTGCTCTCGTGATTGCCGGGACCCAGAAAGACCGGGAACTGCTCAGCCAGCTTTAGGAGAAGCGTCTGCGCCGTGTGCAGGGATTCCACTCTGTTGCGGACGATCATATCCCCCGCACAGATCACGAGGTCAGGATGTCCTGCAGCTATGGCGTCAAGCAGGCACGCAGAATCCTCACCGTGACATACACCGTGCAGATCAGCCAGAAAAGCGATCCGCAGAGGGCGTTTTTTTTCCAGCTTTGGTGTTTTTATCATATATTCACGGACACGGAACCCGCTCATGGCAACGCCCTCCTCTCAGTACCACACAGGGGACGGTTCTCTGTGTGCTTTTCACACAGAGAACCGTCCCCTGTGTGGTTAAATCAACGGCGCGATCACGCGCATCACGCTTTGCATGCCGCGCACAAAAAGATTTCTGTTCAGGCATGCCTCCAGTGTCTCCTCCTCACAGTCGGGAAGCGTCCGGAGAAAATCATCTCTGATATCCAGCACCGTATGAGTCCCATACATCCATACACCATCTTCAAAATGCAGATATAAACTGCGAAAATCCAGATTGATCGTCCCGCAGACTGCAATGCTGTCGTCGCAGACAAAGGATTTTGCATGGAGAAAGCCCGGCTGGTATTTGTAGATCCTGACTCCGGCTTTCAGCAGCTGTGTATAGTACGACTGCGTAAGCATGAAAACCAGCTTTTTGTCAGGAATGCCCGGGGTGATGATCCGTACATCCACTCCGCTTCTGGCAGCCAGACAGAGCGCAACCATCATCTCATTGTCCA
>JAFWDX010000266.1 GCA_017515945.1 Blautia sp.
CATACATTATTATTGCCTCAGGTATGACAGGAGGTGCGCCATGTGTTCGATTTTAAGTTTTTGCGGCAGGGGCGGCAGTGTCCCGGCTCTGCGGGAGGCGCTTTCAAAGACAGCAACGAGAGGGCCTGATGATTCCCGGATTGTGGATACCGGAAATGGCTGGATTGGTTTTAACAGGCTGTCCATCATGGGAATAACGGATGAGGGAATGCAGCCTTTTGTATATCGAAACCGGGCCACCTGCCATCTATCTGAGCTGGCGGATACAGAGGATGGGTACATGATACCGCCTGACAGTGAGATTGTTCTTGCCTGCAACGGTGAGATCTACGGGTTCCGTTCCGTAAAGGATAACCTGTTACAAAAGGGTTATCAGTTTATCAGTGATTCTGACTGTGAAATCCTGCCGGCTCTTTATGAGGAGTACGAGACAGATATGTTCAGGATGCTGGATGCCGAGTTTGCAATGGTTCTGTACGACAGGACAAAACAGAGCTGGATCGTGGCCAGAGATCCGATCGGGATCCGCCCTCTGTATTACGGAACCAGTCCGGATGGAAACTATGTGTTCGCTTCTGAGCCTAAGAACCTTGTCTCGCTTGTAAGCGAGGTCAGACCGTTTCCGCCCGGGCATTATTTCAAGGATGGTGAATTTGTCTGCTACCGGGATATGTCGGCAGTGAAGAAATACAACAGCGATGACATGGATGAGATCGCGGTACGGATCCATGATCTGCTCGTGGAAGGAGTCCGAAAAAGGCTGGATTCAGACACACCGATCGGTTTTCTGCTGTCAGGAGGACTGGATTCCTCACTGGTGTGCGGGATCGCGGCACGGATGTCTGACAGACCGCTTGAGACCTGGGCGATCGGGATGGATGTGGATGCCATAGATTTAAAATATGCAAGGCAGGTGGCGGAATATATTCATTCGAATCATCACGAGGTGATCATCACAGGAGATGATGTGATCTCTGCTCTGGAACCGGTGATAAAAGCACTTGGAACCTATGATATAACCACGATCCGGGCTTCCATAGGCATGTATCTGGTATGCAAAGCTGTTCATGAACAGTCAGATCTTCGTGTGATTCTGACCGGGGAGGTATCCGATGAGATCTTCGGATATAAGTATACGGATTTTGCTCCTTCCGCGGAGGAATTTCAGAAGGAAGCGGAAAAACGGATCCGGGAGATCCACATGTACGACGTACTGAGAGCGGACCGGTGCATCAGCGTCAATTCACTGGAAGCAAGGGTACCTTTTGGGGATCTGGATTTTCTGGAGTATTGCATGTCGATCGATCCTGAGAAGAAACTGAACCGGTATGGCAAAGGAAAATACCTGCTGCGGCATGCATTTGAGAGTGACGGATTCATTCCGGAATCGATCCTGTGGAGGGAGAAGGCTGCCTTTTCTGATGCCGTGGGACATTCTCTGAAGGACGATCTCACAGAATATGCTGAAAGCATGTATTGTGATGAAGATTATGAGAAAGGGATCTGCAGGTATGACCACGCGAGGCCCTTCACGAAAGAAAGCCTCCTGTACCGGGATATCTTTGAGAAGTATTATCCCGGGCAGTCCGGGATGGTAACGGACTTCTGGATGCCGAACAGAAAGTGGGAGGGCTGCAACGTGTCGGATCCGTCAGCAAGGGTGCTGGCGAATTACGGAAACAGCGGCATATGACCCGAAATTATAGACAAATGGTAAAACAACAGATCAGAACATGAGGACAATGGCGTCCGGGAAATGATTCCTGGGGCGCTTTTTCTTTTTTTATGGGTAACTGTTCAGTCACAAGCTCCTTCACAGTTACGAGGCCAGGCGCAAGCTCCTTTCGTCGCATTTAAAGTGC
>JAFWDX010000267.1 GCA_017515945.1 Blautia sp.
ACGAGGTAGATAGGGCAGAGGTGGAAGTGCAGTAATGCATGGAGCTGACTGCTACTAATCGGGGGAGGGCTTGACCAAGGATCTTTTGAACAGAAGCTGCAAAGTGGAAGTGAGAAAGGGCTTAAAGGTCATTGACAAAGACTTATCTTTATGATAGCATGTATGCAGTTTTGAGGGTGCAGTCAACAGATTGTACAGGGGATTGGTCAAATGGTATGATAGGGGTCTCCAAAACCTTTGGTGGGAGTTCGATTCTCTCATCCCCTGCTTAGGACGGGTTGTTAGCCCGTCCTTTTTTGTTGCTTTGTTATTCTCTTTATGGTATAGTAGGCAGGATTATACCTGATTGGTTACGGAACGTTATAATATATGAACGGTGGTAACTGTTCAATCAGCACCTCGCATTTACTGCGAGGTGCGTGGAACAAAAGAACAACAGCCAAAGCCAGGCGCACTTCCAATGCGACGAAAGGAGCCTGCGCCTGGCTTCGTAACTGTGAAGGAGCTTGTGACTGAACAGTTACGAACGGTGGTATATTTAAGCGGGAAGCGAAATTGTTTCCGCGGGTATTGGCCCACGAGTATAAACCCGAGGAGGATAATAATAATGGCAGATTATCTTATCATGACTGATTCATCAGCGGATATCCCACAGGCATTCATTGACCGGCACGATTTGGGGATCATACCGATGGTTCTTGAGATCGGAGATAAGGAGTATATTCATCAGGTTCTTGACGGATGGGATTACAAAGAATTTTTTAAAAAGCTCAGCACAGAAACCGGACGTACTTCCCAGATCGTTCCTTCTGTTTATATGGAGCATTTCGGAAAGGTGCTGGATCAGGGTAAGGACATACTATATATATCCCTTTCGGCCGGCCTGACGTCAACGCTCGACAGTGCCAGCCTGGCTGCAGCCAATCTTCGTGAAGACTATCCGGATCGCAAGATCGTCTGCATGGATTCCCGGGCGGCGACAGGCGGTCAGGGAATGCTCGTCATGTATGCGCTTGAGAACCAGGACAACGGCATGACTCTTGAAGAAAACACCGCATGGATCGAGGAAAACCGGCTGCGCATATGCCACTGGTTTACTGTGGATGATCTTGATTTTCTTAAGAGAGGAGGGCGCATTTCCCCGACTATTGCGTGGATCGGAGGTAAACTCCATATCAAACCAATCCTGCGTATTGTGGAGGATGGCACGCTGGAGATAACTGAGAAAGTACGGGGATCCAAAACTGCCCGTTCCACGATCACCTCCAGATTTATGAACTCAGATTTTGATCCTGCTCATCCGTATGTGTTTATCTGCCATGGAGATATTGAGCCTGAAGCACTGGAGATCAAAAAAGAGATCATGAAGCATCAGCCTCTGGCACAGGTTTTTGTCATGCCGATGAGCCCTGTCATCAGTGTTCACACGGGACCGGGCAATATGTCCGTCATCTATTTCGGAACCAACAGAAAATGAAAAAAGCAGCCGAAAGCATCCGGAAAAAATTTCATAAAGAACTATTCACTCCTTTTGCGCATGCGATAAGAGACTATGAACTGCTGCAGGAGGGAGATAAAGTCGCGGTCTGTATTTCCGGCGGCAAGGATTCGATGCTGATGGCCATGCTGTTTCAGGAATTAAAACGGCATAATAAATATCCCTTTGAATTGTCGTTCCTGGTAATGGATCCCGGTTATCGTGCTGAAAACAGAGAGCTGATCGAGGCAAATGCCCGGAGGCTGGGTATTCCGATAACGATTTTTGAAACGGAAATCTTTGATTCTGTTTATCATATCGAGAAATCACCGTGCTATCTTTGTGCGCGTATGCGCCGGGGATACCTTTACAGCAAAGCACAGGAGCTTGGCTGTAATAAAATTGCCCTCGGACATCATTATGATGATGTGATCGAGACGATCCTGATGGGGATGCTCTACGGCGGACAGGTGCAGACAATGATGCCCAAGCTTCACAGTACCAATTTTCCCGGTATGGAGCTTATCCGTCCAATGTACCTGATACGTGAGGCAGATATAAAAAGATGGCGTGATTTCAATGAATTGCGTTTTCTGCAATGTGCATGCAGGTTTACAGATGAACATTGCAGCCTGGATGATGAGGGAAGATCGGAGTCAAAGAGACTGGAGATCAAAAACCTGATCGCGCGTCTGCATGAGATCAATCCGTCCGTGGAAGCCAACATTTTCCGCAGTGTGGAGAATGTAAATCTGAATACAGTGATCTGTTACAAAAAGGATGGCGTCCGCCATTCTTTCCTTGAAAAATACTGATCTTTTAATTCTTTACTGTTGAAACTGGTTGATCTTTATGATATAATCAGCTTTGCGAGTCAATTAGGAGGTGTTACACGTGGGCGTAATCAGAGTTTTACTTACAATTATATTTGTGCTGAACTGCATCGGTCTGACAGCGGCGGTACTTATGCAGGAGGGCAAATCACAGGGTCTCGGTGCGATTGCCGGTGCTGCAGAGTCCTACTGGGGCAAGAATAAAGGCCGTTCGATGGAGGGCGGACTGGTTAAACTGACGACTATCATGGGAGTGTTGTTTTTTGTGCTTGCCCTTCTTTTAAATATGATCA
>JAFWDX010000268.1 GCA_017515945.1 Blautia sp.
CCCTCTTCCTCCATCAGCTTTTCTTCATATAGTTTTTCACCCGGACGCAGGCCGGTATACTCAATCTTGATATCCACATCTGGTTTGAAGCCGGAAAGCTTGATGAGGTTGCGGGCCAGGGTATCGATCTTCACCGGGGAGCCCATGTCGAGGACGAAGATCTCGCCGCCGTGGGCATAGGTGCCGGCCTCCATGACAAGAGAGACGGCCTCCTGGACGGTCATGAAATAGCGGATGACCTCGGGATGGGTGACCGTGACGGGGCCGCCCTCCTCGATCTGCTTTTTAAAGATGGGGATGACCGAGCCGTTGGAGCCCAGGACATTGCCGAAGCGCACGGCCACGAACTCGGTCTTCGCGTGCTGAAGCGCCTTTGCCGGGACGGCGTAGTCGGCCGCAGCATGGGTGAACAGCGGAGGGATCTGCTCCGTCTTTCCCTGTTTGATCTTTTCGTCAAAGGACTGGATGACCATCTCGCAGAGGCGCTTGCTGGCGCCCATGACGTTGGTGGGGTTGACGGCCTTGTCGGTGGAGATCAGGACAAAGCGCTCGCAGCCGTACAGCATGGCGGCATAGGCCGTGCGGTAGGTGCCGAAGGTGTTGTTCTTAATGGCCTCGCAGGGGCTGTCCTCCATGAGGGGGACATGCTTGTGGGCGGCGGCGTGGTAGACCAGCTGGGGGCGGTAGGTGCGGAAGATCTGGTTCAGGCGGCGGCTGTCGCGGACCGAGCCAATGAGGGTGACGAGGTTCAGGTCGGGATACTTCTTGCGAAGCTCGAGCTGGATGGCATAGGCGTTGTTCTCGTAGATGTCCAGAATCACGAGCTGCTTGGGATTGTGCGAGGCGATCTGGCGGCAGAGCTCGGAGCCGATGGACCCGCCGCCGCCGGTGACCAGGACGGACTTGCCGGTGATGAAGGCAAAGACCTCTTCCATATCCGTGCGGATCGGTTCGCGGCCGAGGAGGTCCTCCATGGCGACGTCCTTCATGGCGGACACGCTGATCTGGTCCTGAATCAACTGATAGATGCCGGGAAGCTGTTTGAGCTCGCAGCCGGTCTCGCTGCAGATCGTAAGGATCTCCTGTTTCTGTTTGCCGGTGGCGCTGGGGATGGCAAAATAGATCTTGTCGACCTTATACTTCTCAACAGCTGGGAGGATGTCCTCGCGGCCGCCGACAATGGGAACGCCGTCGATATAGCGGTTCCACTTGTTGGGGTTGTCGTCGATGATGCAGACGACCCGGTCGTGCGTCCGGTCGGACTGCTGGATATCGCGGAGGATCATCTGGCCGGCAGAGCCGGCGCCGATGAGCATGACACGCGCGCCGGGCGCCTCGGAAGAGCTGTGCAGCCGGCTGCGCAGGAGTTGGACAAAACGGTATGAAAAACGGACGGCGATCAGGAAGACAAACTGGAAGAAGGAACCCAGCACGTAATACGAGAGCGGCATCCGCGCAAGAATCACGGTAATGGCAAGGATATGAACAAGGGAAGTGAAGAAAGACGCAAGAAAGGTACGCTCGAGCTCGACAAAGCTGGCAAAGCGCCACATGCTGCGGTACATGCGGAAAAAAGCAAAAACAAGAATGCAGAAAAGGGCATAGGGAATGATGAAGCGCTTATAAGGCAGAAAATACTGGGCAGGGATCCTGGCAAAGCTGCCGTCAAAGCGGAGCCAGAGGGCAAGGAACCAGGAGGCGACGACCGCGACAAAGTCATAGACAACGAGAAAGGCGGCGATGATCTGCCAATGCTCCAGTGGTTTCAACAGCGGGCGATTCGGTTTCCTATCGTTCTTATTCATGGCAAAAATCCGATCTGATGTTTCGATATGTGAAGAGAAGCGCTCTGATTGAGCGTGTTTTATATAAAGATTATTATAATTCACAACCTGCACAGTTTCAAGCATTCTTACCAGTATTATAACAATTTGTACATATTGCTCATTTTCCCTGTGTTTTACGGGGTAATCCTGACAAAAATGTCCTGAAACTGATATCCTGAACAGAATCAAGGAATTACGACAGAAAGGCCGATGACACAGGCAGAGCTCTCGGTGGAGCAGCTTTTTTGAGGAATCCTCATTTTGTATGAAATCAGGGAATTCAAAGAAGAAAAACTGTGAAATAAGAAAAAACCGGGAGTTCTCTCCCGGTTCTCATTTTGTGTGGGATTGTTTCAGCGGTCCAGCCAGGCGCAGGCGGC
>JAFWDX010000269.1 GCA_017515945.1 Blautia sp.
CGCATCCAGCTTGATCGCGTCCATCTCCAGCTCATGAAGCATATTCAGAGAAGAGTATCCGCTCCCAAAATCATCCATCAGTACGGGAAAGCCCATGGCCCGCAGGTTCCGGGTCACTTCACTTACGTTCTCTGGCTCCTCTGCGCAGGCCGACTCCGTGATCTCGATCTTGAGGGCGTTCCAGGGCAGGTCATATTTTCTGATCAGTGATTCAAAAAATACAGGCACATTTATGGTAAAAATATCGATCTGGGATACATTGACGGAAACAGGAAGCAGCGGGTTTCCTCTGTCCAGCCAGCTTCGGATCCAGGAGGCAACCTCCTCCCAGATAAACTTATCCAGATCCGTAACGAAGCCGTACTTTTCCAGAACAGGCACAAAGAGGGCAGGCGAAATCCAGCCGCCGTCCTTACGGAACCATCTGGCCAGCGCCTCCGCTCCTACAATGTTGCCTGTAGACGCGTGAACCTGAGGCTGCAGATGGAACCGGATCTCATGATTCTCCAGTGCTTTCTGAAACTCAGAGATCAGCCTGTATTCCTTCTCTGTTTCCTCGAGCATGTCAGTAGAAAACCAGCAGATGCGGCTTTTAAAGTTCTCTTTGGCTTTCCCGCAGGCCATGGCCGCCTGATCCCAGAAATTCATGATGGAGATGTCCCCGGTCCGTCTGCTGACGCCGATCGCCGGCAGGAACCCCACGGAAACACCGTATTCCGCCAGGACATGGTGGATTCTGTCGTAAAGCTCCTGTATTTTTATGTCTTTTTCCAGCACCAGCAATGCGAAATCGTCATTGTCCAGATAACCGGCAAGCCCGCCGACCTCCTCAGCCTTTTTGCGAAGGCCCGCACCGATCCTCGCAAGCACCAGATTGCCTGTGTCCCAGCCATACCAGTCGTTAAAGAGCTTGAAATGCTCCAGATCGATGGAGATCATCAGCCAGGAACCGGAAAACACGGAGAGCACCTTTTCGCCCTGCGCAAAGAAGGCCTTTTTCTGGAACAGGCCGGTCAGCGGATCCGGTTTTGCATGCGCGTTGTCGCGGACACTGTATACACCCTCTTCCCTGTCCTTCATGTTCTGTATATCATAGATATAACAATAGACGATATTGGCAGGAAGACCGTATTGTTCTCCGCTGACAAGCACCTGGTCGACCCATCTCCAGTCCCGGTCGATCCCCCTGATCCGGAAATGGGATTCCAGTATGCCGGGGACTGCCGCAGCGTCCAGCCGCGCGGCAAAGCCATTACGGTTCATCAAAGAAGCATATTTGTCCCGATCCTCCGGATGGAGCAGATGGTCCACTATATACTCATACAAGTCTTTATAGCTCCCCTCCAGGATCGGCAGGTAATACTTGTCGTCCATGTGGTAGAGCGCCTGAAAGTAATTGCGCGAGACATCCAGCTCCAGCAGTTCATCATAAGCGGAATGATTCAGATAGTTCAGCATATCCTCATGCTTTGGCAGCTCAGGAATCATACTAAAAATACCGTTTTCCATCCAGTCACCCCTTTATTTTATATCGTGTCTTCTCTGAAGCTGACGCTGTGCAGTCTGAAACCGTTCTTGCCTTTACTCTTAGTGTCGTACAGATGCCGGTCCGCCGTCCGGTACAATGACTCGTATGTCGGGTAAGTCCCGTCATTGACCACGCCGCCTATGCTGATCGAAATATGTTCCGGTCCGGACCTGCCTGCAGGCACCCTGGCCGCTTCCTCCACCAGTTTCTCCAGCCGGTATCCGGCCACCCTCTCGTCAGCCAGTCCTACGGCGTATACGATGAATTCATCTCCGCCCATCCGCATGACGATGTCTGTGCTTTTAAAAGAATGCTTCAGGATAGAAGCGACCTCCTGCAGTACTTCATCGCCTCTCTGATGTCCATAGGTGTCATTGACATGCTTGAAATCGTCAATGTCTATGATCAGGAATGTCCCGGACATCTGTTCCTGCAGGCACTCTTCGATCAGAGACGTGCCGCCGCCTCTGTTCAGAACCCCTGTCAGAGGATCATGAGCCGCGCTGGTCTGGCTGGCGGCCTGTTTGAGCAGGATTTCCAGTCTGGTATGATCGATATAACAGGTCAGGACACTTGAAAGAAATGTCACCGAGATGATCCTGAGCAGATCCATTTTGCGGATCTCCGGGAACTCTACATATACGCAGAAGAACAGGGCCATCATACCGGCCGACAGGATCACGAGCAGCAGCCTCCAGGGACGATCCGCGATCAACGGCGGTATGATCACCAGCGCGACCAGAAAAGCGACCACAGGATTGTCTCTCCTGGCTGAGGGTTCAACATACGCCAGAAAAAAAAGAATGCACACCGCAAAGATCTCCAACATGAATGTGCTGTTCTCACAGATATAATTTCTGTTGGAAAAATAGATCCCCCCCAGAACGGAAAAGGAAACCAGACTCAGGATATACACCGGAGACCAGGTCTGATTCAGGATCCTGTCGACGGCAGCGATCAGCATACATGTCAAAATCCCTGTA
>JAFWDX010000270.1 GCA_017515945.1 Blautia sp.
CCTGGCCCCTGACTCATTCTTAACTACGGGCAGCGATAAAATCAAGCACTTCCTGCCTGGTCGGCATGACGCGCAGGGCGCCTTTGCGGGTGGTGATAATGGAGGCAGCGGCGTTGGCGAAGGTGAGGAGCTCTTCGAGCTGTTCCTTCTTCAGATCCTCAATGCCGTGCTCCAGCACATAGTTGATGGAGCTGGCGCAGAAGGTGTCGCCGGCGCCGGTGGTCTCGATGGTCTTTTCCTGGATAAAGGGGGCGGCTTCGGCGCGCATGCCATGGTAATACGCGCGGCTGCCTTCGCGGCCGAGGGTGATCAGGACCAGCGGGATATGGAAGCGTTCCTCGAGGAGCGCGGCTCCTTTATCGTAATCTGTGGTGTCAAAGAGGAACTCCACCTCATTGTCGGAGATCTTGAGCATGTCGCAGCGGGCGAGGCCGTACTCGATCTCGGCCCGGGCGTCGTCGAGGCTGCGCCAGAGCGGAGGACGCAGGTTGGGATCAAAGGAGATGATGCAGCCGGCCTGCCTGGCTACATCCAGCGCGTACCTTGTCGCCTCCCGCACTCCGGGATGGGTGGAGGAGAGGGTACCGAAATGGAACACCCGGGAAGCCTGGATGAGGTCTGCCTGGACCTCGTCCTTGCGCAGGAGCATGTCCGCGCCTGGATCGCGGTAGAAGGAGAAATCCCTGTCCCCGCCCGGATATGTATGGACAAAAGCCAGGGTGGTGTGCGCATCCGGATCCACGATCAGGTTGCGTGTGTCGATGCCTGTTTCCCGGACGGCATCCAGGAGCTGCCGACCGAACATGTCCTTGCCGACCTTGCCGATGTAGGCGGTCTTTTTCCCGAGTTTACAAAGCATTGCGAGGACGTTACATACAGCTCCGCCGGGATTGGCCTCCATAATGGGATTTCCCTGGCTGCTGGTACCGTTCTCCGTGAAATCGATCAGTAATTCGCCTAATGAGGTGACATCAAATTCTCTGCCGGTCATATGCTTTTCCTCCATGGGTTGATGTTTTATGAAATTTACTTTATCTTATGTGGCTTCTTTTGTCAAACGGAACGTAAGATGAGTCAGGGGGCCGGCCCCTTTTTAGTTAATGCTCACGACCTGACTGAAAATGAGTCAAGGAACCTGTCCCCGTGACTCATTACCCTTTTTACGTTACGCAGAATAAAACACTTTAAATTTATGCTTTATAATGATACAATATATTAGATTTATGAAAACAGATACCTGACAACAGAAAGGTATGGGAAATACAACAATAACAGAAACCAACGGCAAGCATGACCTGCAGAAAGGAATCAACATGGAAGACCGTGCATATCCATATATGAACTGGCCCGCCATCGAGGCGATCGTTTACAGTGAGGAGTGTTCCCCGCGGGACTATATGGCACCGCGGCTGACGCCGGATGGTGTGCTGATCCAGGGCTTTTTTCCTGGCGCGTTTGAGGCGTCCGTGATCACGGGACGTAAGGTCATTCCCATGACTATGGAGGATGAGACGGGTTATTTTGCGGTTCTTATACCGGGCAGAAAGATCCCCGAGTACCATTTCCGCGTGACGCGCGAGAGCCGTACACAGGAGTTCAAGGATGCGTATGCTTTCCCCGGTCTGATCACGGAGCAGGAGGAAAAGGCTTTCTGCGCCGGTGTATGGTACGAGGCGTGGCGCAAGCTCGGCGCGCATGCGGCTGTGATAAATGGTACCGCGGGTGTATACTTCGCGGTCTGGGCGCCTAATGCCATGCGCGTGAGCGTGGTCGGGGCCTTTGACGAGTGGGACGGCAGGGCATTTCCGATGCACAGGATGCCGATGTCGGGTATTTTTGAACTGTTTATTCCGGGTCTTGACGCGCAGGAGTCCTATCTGTATGAGATCAAGACCAGGTCAGGCGAGATCATGCTGAAGTGTGACCCCTACAGTGCGTCCGTGCCGAATGACTCTGACGGACAGCCCCCGCTGCTCAGCATTCCCCGGGTGGAGGACGGCTTTAAGTGGTCGGATGAGGACTGGATGGACGGCCGGGGAGCCTTTGCCGGCAGAGACAAGCCGCTTTTCATCTGTGAGCTTTCCCTTACCGGGCAGGAGGATCCGCAGGAGCTGGTGCGGCAGGTGCTGGACCAGGGCTTTACCCATGTGGAGCTGCATCCGCTGATGCTTTCGCTCCAGGGTCCCGGAGGGTATTCCACCGCTTCCTATTTCGGCCTTTCGGAGGGATGGACAGGATTTGAGGCTGTCAAGTCCCTGGTCAATCTGTTCCACAAAAACGGGATCGGGGTCTTTATGGACTGGACACCGGCTCAGTTCCCGCGTTTTTACGGCGGGATGCAGGTTTATGACGGGACACCGCTCTATGAACCGGCTGATCCTGCGTGCGCGGTCCATCCCAAATGGGGCACGATGCTGTACAATTACGACAGTCCCATGGCCCGCGAGTTCCTCCTCTCCAATGCCTGCTTCTGGCTGGAGGAGTGCCATATGGACGGGCTCAGGGCGGATGACGTCGACGCCATGCTTTACCTGGACTATGGCAGGGAAAACATGAAATGGACGCCCAATCTGTATGGGACGAATGAGAATCTCGCCGCCGTCGAGTTTATCAAGCATCTGACCTCGATCGTACATAAACGCTGTCCGGGCAGCCTGATCATCGCTCAGGAGGACGGCCTGTGGCCTGAACTGACAAGCTCCGTGGATGATGATCATCCGGGCTTTGACTACAAGTGGAATACATCCTGGACCGGCGAGCTGCTCGGGTATCTTTCCCGCGGGTTCGACGCGCGGACGGCGGGCCATGACCAGCTGACGCTTTCCATGCTGTATGCCTATTGCGAGCATTATATCCTGGCTCTGGCAGGCAGGGATATCGGGAGCCTGGAGGATTTTGCCTCCCGTATGCCGGGCACGGCCGACCAGCAGGCGGCTCAGGTGCGTCTGGCCCTGGCTTACATGATGCTCCACCCGGGCGGAAAGATGACGCTGCCTGCTCCCGCATCAGATGAGCCGCTGCGGCAGTACCTGCAGGATCTTGGGAGCCTCTACCGGGGCAACCCGGCCATGTACCTGATGGATAATGAATATGAGGGCTTTGACTGGATCCAGCTTACCCGCAGCGAGGAAAATGTCCTTGCCTTTGAGCGCAGGACCACCCTGCCGGGTCAGACGATCCTGGCCGTCTGCAACTTCTCAGACAGAGAATATGACAAATACCAGGTAGGCGTGCCCTTCCATGGCAGATATAAAGAAATCTTCAACAGTGACCAGGAGCGTTACGGCGGTCAGGGAATGACCAATCCGAGAGTTAAAAATTCCCGGCCTGAGACCTGTGATGAACGTGCGCAGTCGATCGTGCTTCGCCTTGCCCCGTTCTCAGTCAGTGTATTCAGCTGTACGCCGGTCAGCAACGGAAAGGAGAAAACCAGAAAATGAAAAAGAGAATCTGTGCAGCCATTTGTGTTCTTGCTCTCATGGCGGGGGCGCCTGCAGCTATCTGTGCCCCTGTGTGGGCCGAAGAAGCCGAGACTGAATCTGAAATCGTAACCTATGATGCGCCTGTCAAAAAGCAGGTAAAGCCGGATATGCTGAGGCTTCGTTCCAAGCCTTCTGCGAACAGCACGGCGTATGGGATGCTCGGCCAGGGTACCATCGTCGAGGTATACGGCGAGGTGACAACTGAGGAGGGACTGTGGTATCTCACCCATACGGCTGCAGGACAGGATGCGTATCTGTCAGGCGCCTACCTGATCGATCCGGAGGAAACAGCAGAGCCCGCCGCTCAGGAGGAACCGGCTGAGGAAGAAGCTGCTGAGGAAGAAACCGCTCAGGAAGAGGCTGCTCAGACCGAAGAAACTCCGCAGGAGGAGGCTGCTCCTGAGACAGCTGACGAAAGCGCAAAGGAAGAGAAAGTGCCCTCCCAGGCTGATCCGGAGCATGGCTTTATCTTTGTGCGCAATGATGACGGAACAGTGACAGTGACAAAGTATTAAAGCAGACCTGATGTATAGCCCGCAGCCGGGACTCGCGGCTGCGGGCTATTCGATATCACACGGGTTTTGAGAACCAGAGGTGTATTTTGAATACGAAAGATTATCTGGCGCAGGACAAAGAAACACTGCTTAAAAAACTGGAAGCTTCAACGGACACCGAGATGAGCATACGGGCTGCGGAGGAGGAGATGAACCGGATCCTGACACGATGTGCACAGGAAAATCTGGCTCCCGTCGCGGCCATGGCGGTGCAGAACACGCTGCAGACGGCAAAAGCGGCATTGTCCCTGATGGATACGGCAGGCGAGGTCCGCATTTATGAGCGCAAGGGGTCGGAGGAAAAACTGCTTTCAGAGGCAGCCATCCGCGCACTTGTGCCTTCAGGTATGGTATGGCTGCTGGGGGCTGTGCTGCTTTCCAGGGGCGGGGCAGGATCCATCCTGCTCGGGCTGCTGCTCAGTGCGGGAGGATATGCCTGGGCCTTTCTGACCGGACGCAAGGCCGGCCAGGACCGCCAGGAGAGCGAACCTCCCATTATCCGGACCACCACGGATCCGCAGAAGGTATACCACCAGATGGATATGCTTCTGACTGTGGTGGATCAGCGTATTCAGGATACGATCGACATGGAAAACACGCGGATATCCAGGAGCCTTAAGGAGGACGCAGCCTCCGGACAGATGGAGGAAGAGCTGAAGCTTTTTTCGGATCTGCTCGCGCTGGCCTACATGCAGCGGGATGAGGTCTACGCCAGGGAGATGATCTCCGATATCCGCTTTTATCTGCACAGGCAGCAGGTCGATGTGGTGGATTATGATGAAAAGGTCGCAAGGCTTTTTGACATGATCCCTTCAGGCGGCTCCGGTACGATCAGACCGGCTCTGGTTCAGGACGGTACCGTATTGTGCAAGGGAATCGCGGCAGTAGAATGAGGAACCGTAACTGTGACCTTGTGGCTCAACAGTTGCGGGCTAACCGTAAATACGGAGAAGTGGATATGGAAAAGTTTTATGGTTTTGATCTGGGAGATGCTGAAAGCGCTGTCTGCCTGCTGGAAAATGACAAAGGGGAGCCCCGGGTCATACCGATCAGGGGCAGCAGGAGCCTGGTCAGCGCCTATGCCAGGCTCGGCGGTCAGGAGATCCTGATCGGGGAGAATGCGTGTTATCATCCCAGAGCCGTGGAGAGACGGATCCGGTTTAAAAGCCGCTTCCTGACGGACGATGAGTCCGCCCGGGATATCCGGTATTTCGCACAGGGTGTGCTCGGTGAACTGACGGAGGACGGAGTCCTGATCCGGAGTGAGGACAGCTGTTTTTATGTCGGCTGTCCGGCCGGCTGGGATAAGAATGCCCGTGAAAAATACCGCCAGATCTTTGAACGGGCAGGATTTCCTCCGGTCCGCATCATTTCTGAATCGCGTGCCGCGCTGGTCAGCGCGTGCCAGTCCCGTTACATGCAGGTCGGATATGATATCCTTTCACAGCCAGTCCTGGTGGTGGATATGGGTTCGTCTACGACGGATTTTGCCTATATTTCCGGAGGTCACGAGGTTGAACTCAGAACCGCCGGGGAGGTATTCCTTGGCGGCGGCCTGATGGACGAATTTCTGCTGGATGAATGCGTGGAGCAGTCTCCGGAGAGCGGAAGGATCAGGCAGATATTTCTTGAAAATCCCTCCTGGAGAAGCTATTGTGAGTTCGCCGCCAGACGCCTGAAAGAAAAATACTACTCCGACGAAGAATACTGGAAAAAGAATGAGTGCCTCCATACCGTGCAGATCCTGGCCGGACCGGCTCCTCTGCCCCTGACACTGCGGATGAACGGGGATGTGGCGGAAAGGATGCTTTATGGAAAGCTGCCTGCGCTCGCGGGGTCATCTTTTTATGAAGCCTTCATCCGCAGCCTTGAGAGTACGCGGGAGGGTACACAGGAAAAACCGCCCGAACTGATATTCCTGACAGGAGGCGTGAGCAGGCTGCCCGCTCTGGCAGGCTGGTGCAGGGAGGTTTATCCTGACGCTGTGGTGATCACCGGTACGGAGCCGGAGTTTTCCGTGTCAAAGGGCCTGGCCTGGTGCGGCAGCATAGACGAAAAAATGCGGCAGTTCCATGCCGAAGTGGAAAGCCTGCGGGATTCCACCACCGTGGAGCAGATCGTGGGCAGGCATATCAGTGAGCTCTATCACGGTGTGGTCGAGACCATGACGGAGCCGATCATCGCAAATGCCGTGCTGCCGGTGATCGACCGGTGGAGAGCAGGAAAGATCGCGCGTCTGGTCGACGTGGAGGACGAGCTTGAAAAGGAGATCACGGCCTGGCTGCATACCGCCGAGGCCAGGGAGCTGCTGCACAGACCTGTGGCTGTCTGGCTCAAGCCCATTGCTTATGAACTTGAGGAATACACGGTCCCGATCTGTGTCCGCCATGGGGTGCCCCACAGGGCACTGAGCCTGACCTCCTGGCTGTCTCTGGCTGAGATCGACATCCATGTGGATGCCAAGGATGTGTTCGCGGTGGAGGAGATCACCTGGATGATCGACACGATCATTACCATTGTCGCGGGCCTGCTTTGCGGGGGCGGAGGGATCGCCATGATCGCGAACGGGCTGCCGGGGATCATTGCGGGAGCCGTGATCTCCGTGCTGGTTCTTTTCCTGGGCAGGGAAAAGATGCAGGACGTATTGCTGCGGACAAATATACCGGGTCCGATGCGCCGCCTGCTTCCCCGGAGCTCTTTTGAAGGCAGAATGAAAAAAATAACGGCTCAGGTGAAGGAAAGCATTTATCAGAGCCTGGAAAAAGACAAAAACGAGGAAATCTCCGACAGCCTTGTGACAGAGATTTCCGCGCAGATCGATGAATGTCTGGTCCGGATGGCTGAGGTGGTCGAGATCCCGCTCAGCATATCCTGACAGGCTGAAAGCACAGAGGTAACTGTTCAGTCAGCAGCTCACATATACGCACAGAGGATTTTTATGTTTGCAGTTCAGAAAAAGTGGTACGCCGTTAAACGCCAGCTCAAGCGCATGTCGCTGAAGCCGCCCAGACTCAAGTTTTTTTATGCCTGGTATTATAAACATGCGCGTGTGCGGGAGAATCAGATCCTGTTTGAATCGTTTCACGGCAAGGATCTTTCCGATTCACCTTATTATATCCTCAAGGCCTTGATGGACAGCGGGGAGGCTTCAAAGTACAGGATCTATTTTGCCAGCGCGGATCCAAAGGCGCATCAGGTGACGGTGGACAAGCTCCATCTGCCGGTCCGCCTCATTGACGTGACTTCTTACAGATATACAAAGATCCTGGCCACCTCCAGGTATCTGATCACCAACAGTTCGCTGCCGGTCTACTTCATACGCAGACCGGAGCAGGTCTATCTGCAGACCTGGCATGGCACGCCGCTCAAGACCCTTGGCAAAAAAATGCGCTTCGGCATTGAGTCCATGTACAATATCCAGCACAATTTCATGCAGGCCAATTACCTGCTTTATCCCAATGAATTCACCAGGGATGCGATGATGGAGGACTACAATCTGAATCCTTTGTTTACCGGGGAAGTGGTGATCAGCGGCTATCCCCGCAACAGCATCTTTTGTGACAGAAAGCGGGAGGAGGAGGTCCGCCGCCTTCTGGGCAATGAGGGATATACGACCTTTGCCTATATGCCGACCTGGAGGGGACAGAGCAACCATGATATCCAGACGGAGGAGCAGGATAACGAGGCGGCACAGATGCTCGCCTATCTTGACAGCCAGCTCGGAGACCATCAGAAGCTGTATGTCAATTTCCATCCGATCGTGGCAGGCAGCATCAGGCTGGACAGCTACCGGCATATATTCCCGTTCCCGGCAGAGTTTGACAAATATGAATTCCTGAACAGCACGGATGCCCTGATCACGGACTATTCCAGCGTCATGTTTGACTATTCCGTGACGCGCAAGCCCGTCATACTTTTCATGTATGACTATGACCAGTACATGTATGACCGGGGTATGTACCTGGATGTGCGCGAGCTTCCCTTCCTGAAGCTGTATGAGCTGGAGGAGCTGAAAGACTGCCTGGTGAATGAGACCTTCCGGCAGCTGGATTACTCCGACGACAAGGAATATATCCGCATGTTCATCCCCTATGACAGCCTGGATGCGGGAGAAAAGCTGATGCGGCTGGTCTTTCATGGGGACCGCGCCGGTCTGGATATGCAGAGCTATGCCTGTAACAGGGAAAAGGAATGGTCGCTGTTTACTCCGGCCCAGATCAAGTCCAATCAGGCTCTCGACGGTGCCCTCAGGACCGTGGATCCGGATAAGGAGCTGGTGATCCTGGAAAAAGGCCAGTTTAATCCTGACCGCAGCGCCTGGCTGTATGATCATTATGTGGACAGCTGCACATTCCTCTTTCACACCAATACCACCCCCCGGACCTATCTGGAAGAAGTGCGGTCAAAGACGCCCAGGATCAAGGACAGACTATGGGAACGGGAACTGCTCAGGGTTTATCCGGGTCTGCGGATCACAGGAGAACGCCGCAGGGAGTATTATCACGGCGAGACAGGCGAGCGTTTTTATCTGAAAGAAAAGAGCTTTGCCAATGTGCAGGCGTCGGTTGAGGATGGAGACGCCGTGTTTTCATTTCCTGACCTTGCGGGCCGGCTGAGAAAGCTGATGATCCTGGACAATTATCTGATCCTGTGGTCGAGGCCTTTTACCGAAGCGGAAAACCGGAGCGGCCTCGTTCGGGCGCGGTTCAGTGATGCGCTGGCGACAGGGCTGTTCCGCAAAAACCGGAACTATCAGCTGGCGGTGGAGATCGAGGATGAACAGCAGCAGCCAAAGCTCTGTTATCTTCGGGATGAGGCGCATGTGGAGCAGGCGCAGGCCAGAAAGAGCTCGTATGACTCTCTGGCAGCCCGTTACGGATATCTGAGCCCGGGGGAACATCTCCTGCGCGGGATGGAGCGTCCGGAAAAGATCTTTGCCACGCTTTATGATACTTCCCAGGGCTGGATCCAGATCTTTGTCAGCTTTGAGGATGCGATCCTCAACAAGCACCTGAAGGCCTCCGTAAAGAAGATCCATACCAGAGGCTCCTGGCTGAACATGACGCTGGAGCTGTCTCTCTCCAACGGAGAGTACTGGCTGGAGGGTGTGGAGCTGCGGCTGCGCAACACACTGCGTGACAAGGCTTATCTGCTGCCTTACACTACGGAGGAGAAAGAAGGACTGGTTGAGATCCGGGTGCATGTGAATGTGCGGGATTATGAGCTGGAGCCCATGTACTGGGATCTGAACCTGCTGGTCAGCAACGGGGGCGAAACCGAACGGATCGGATGCTATACGACCGGAAAACAGCGGAAATGGTTTGAGATCGGCAATTACGTGATGGACATGGGCGACGGGAATATCCTTTTCCCGTACCGCAAGCGGCTGGCCTTTCAGTACAGGGAAAGGACCGTCATGGATGGATGGGGCGGCAGGCTGAAGGAGTTCACCGCGCTGGGCATATATACGATCCTCCATCCGTACTGGGTGCGCAAAAGAACCTGGCTGGTTTATGAAAAATTCTGTTCCGTGGCCCAGGAAAACGGCTATTACTTCTTTAAATACTGCATGGAACAGCTCCCGAAGGAGCAGAACCGCCATGTCTATTATATCCTGGATAAAAAATCTCCGGACTGGGACAAGATGAAGGTCTATGGCCGACAGGTGGTACCTTTCCTGAGCATGAGGTACATGCTCTATGTCCTGGCGGCAAACCTGTATATCTCGCCGGATTCCAGAAAGCATATTTATGTATGGCGCAACCGGCCGAACATGATCACCCCCTTTATCGAGCGCAGGAGACTGTTTTTCCTGCAGCATGGGGTTACCGCTCTGAAAAGAGTGCATAATATATTCGGCAAAACGGCGCCGAGCCATGTGACCTA
>JAFWDX010000271.1 GCA_017515945.1 Blautia sp.
CCTTGGCTGGGCAGGTACGCAGGGTAGCACCCGCGCTCAGTATCTGGCCGGTCAGAGTGTGACTTTGAATACCAATATGAAACTCTATGCCGTTATGTTCCCGCGCAGCTCGGAGGAGGATCCGGCGTCTCTGGAAAACGGATGGCAGATGCTGTACAAGCAGATCATTTTTGTAGGCGATTCACGCTTTAACAGAATGCAGGCGGTTCTCAACGGCCAGTTTGGGTCAAACAGTGCCGTACTCATGAACGTATCCTTTATCTGCAAGGAAGGACAGGGGCTGAGCTGGCTGGAGAATGAAGGGATTGACGCGCTGTACGACAAGATCAGCGGCAATCAGATCCCTCAGGTGGAAAAACCCACAGCGGTGATCTTCAATCTCGGGGTAAACGACGCATGCCTGACTTCTCCGAAAAGTACAGCGGCAAAATACACGGCCTATATGAGCCGGATATCCGCAAAGCTGCTGGCCAAAAACTGCAAGCTGTTTTACATGTCTGTGAATCCGATCAACAGCTCCATGCTTGCCCCGGCGGGACTTTCCGCGCGGACAGAGGCCAGAGTGCTCGCCTTTAACCAGGGGATCCAGACAGGACTTTGCGGAGAGGACAGCCCATATACGTATCTGGATACCTTCCGATGGATGATCGAGAACGGATACAGCCATGATACGACCAAGTACTGGGTAAACGTGGGACGGGATGACGGCCTGCATTATACGACCCAGACATACAAAAGGATATTTAACCAGTGCGCCCTGATGCTTGTGGAGAAGGCAAGGTAAGGGTGTATCTGTAATAAAACGTAACTGTGAAGGAGTTTGTGACTGAACAGTTACAACAGTTACAACAAACCTGAAAGGAAAGAAAAACAAGATGAAAGCAGCTACCGTGAAAGAAATCTACAGAAACCGTGAGGCATACCTGGATCAGGAGGTGCAGGTCAGCGGCTGGGTGAGAAGCGTACGTGACTCTAAAGCCTTCGGATTTATCGTCCTGCATGACGGAACTTTTTTTGAAACCCTGCAGGTGGTTTACCATGATACGATGGAAAACTTCGCAGAGGTCTCCAGGCTGAATGTGGGCTCCGCCATCATCGTGACAGGCCGCCTGGTTGCTACGCCGCAGGCGAAGCAGCCCTTCGAGATCCAGGCGTCGCAGGTCGTGGTGGAGGGGACATCCACGCCCGATTATCCGCTGCAGAAAAAACGGCATTCCCTGGAGTACCTGCGCACGATCACGCATCTGCGCCCCCGTACCAATACCTTCCAGGCTGTTTTCCGTGTCCGTTCTCTGTGTGCCTATGCGATCCACAGATTCTTCCAGGAGAGAGGCTTTGTCTATGTGCATACTCCTCTGATCACCGGCAGTGATGCGGAGGGAGCGGGCGAAATGTTCCGGGTGACCACGCTGGATCCGGCAGCGGTTCCCCTGGATGCGGAAGGAAAGGTTGATTACAGCCAGGATTTCTTCGGAAAGCCCACCAATCTGACCGTCAGCGGCCAGCTCAACGGTGAGACATTTGCCCAGGCTTTCAGGAATATCTATACGTTTGGCCCCACATTCCGTGCGGAAAATTCCAACACCACACGTCATGCGGCTGAGTTCTGGATGATCGAGCCCGAGTGCGCCTTCATGGATCTGGCCGGCGATATGGAGCTGGCTGAGGCCATGCTCAAATATGTCATCCGCTATGTGATGGAGAATGCGCCGGAGGAGATGCAGTTTTTCAATTCCTTCGTGGACAAGGGACTCCTGGAGCGCCTGACGCATGTGGCACAGTCCGAATTCGGTCATGTGACGTATACGGAAGCGATCGAGCTTCTTAAGGAGCATAATGACGAGTTTGAGTACAAGGTATTCTGGGGCTGTGACCTGCAGACGGAGCATGAGCGTTATCTGACGGAACAGGTCTTTAAGCGCCCGGTGTTTGTGACAGATTATCCGAAGGAGATCAAAGCTTTTTACATGAGGCTGAACGAGGACGGAAAGACCGTGGCGGCGATGGACTGCCTTGTTCCCGGGATCGGAGAGATCATCGGAGGCAGCCAGAGGGAAGAAAGACTTGATGTGCTGCAGGCCAGGATCCATGAGCTGGGTCTGAAGGAAGAGGACTACGGCTTTTATCTGGATCTGCGCAAGTACGGTTCCACGCATCACGCCGGCTATGGGCTGGGATTTGAGCGGATGGTGATGTATCTGACCGGTATGGGCAACATCCGCGATGTGCTTCCCTTCCCGAGAACGGTGAACAACTGCGAACTTTAAGAAAGGGAGACGGCATCTTTCATGAGGTTTATCCATCTTGCGGACATTCATCTTGGCGCGGTTCCGGACAGGGGATATCCCTGGAGCGCAAAGCGGGAAGAGGAGATCTGGGATTCTTTCCGCCGCATCTTTGATGCGATCCGGGAGGATCCGGTGGATTTCCTTCTGATCGCCGGTGATCTTTTTCACCGGCAGCCGCTGATGCGAGAGATCAGGGAGGTGGCGGCCCTGTGCGCCGGGATTCCGGACACCAGGGTGTATATCATGGCAGGAAACCATGATTATCTGCGGCAGGACTCTTTCATGAGAACGGCCGTCTGGCCGGAAAATGTGTTTGTTTTTCCCGGTGAAAAACCGGAATGTGTGAGGGATCCGCTGCTGCCGGTATATATCTACGGGCTCAGCTATGAGCACCAGGAGATCACGGCAGGGCTGTACAACCGCCTCAGGCCTTATCCTGACGCGGAGGAAAACGCTCTGCATATCCTCATGGCTCATGGCGGGGATGCCCGGCATATACCGTGGAACATCCGGGCACTGCTGGGGGCCGGCTTCGACTATATCGCCTGCGGGCATATCCACACCCCGACGATCCTGATACCGGATCAGGCTGCGTACTGCGGGGCTCTTGAGCCCATCGACAGAGGAGATACCGGGCGGCATGGATATATGCTCGGTACGCTGGACAGAGGAAGGCTGCGTGTGAAGTTTGTTCCTTTTGCGGTCCGGTCTTATCTGGAGCTTGAGCTGGAATCAACGCCGGAGGATACCCAGACCTCCATGGAGGAAAAGGCCCGTACGCTGATCCTGCGGAAAGGCTCGGGCAATCTGTACCGGATCCGGCTCGAGGGAGTCCGGGCTCCGGAGCAGGTTTATTTTCCGGAACGCTTCCGCCGGCTGGGCAATATCGTGGATATTCAGGATGAGACCCGGCAGGAGTATGACCTGCAGGAGCTTCGGACGCGCTTTGGCGGGACGCTGATCGGGGAGTTTATCGAGGGCCTCGGGGCCGAAACGGATCCGGAGGATCCTGTCCGGCAGAAGGCCATGCAATACGGGCTGCAGGCTCTTTTGCAGACGACCCGGCTGCAGTAGGAAGGAGCGTCATGATAGTTAAGAAACTGGCCGTCCGCTCCTTTGGAAAGATGCAGGATCTTTCGCTGGAACTGACGGACGGAATAAATGTACTGTATGGAAAAAATGAAAGCGGTAAGACAACCTTCTACCATTTCCTCAAGAGCATGTTTTACGGGATGCACAGAAAGCGTGGAAAGGGCGCCGGTACGGATGAGTTTACCCGGTTTGAACCCTGGGAGGGCGCAAACTGGTATGGAGGGACGATCTGGTTTGAACAGTATGGAGATATCTGGCGTCTGACCAGAAACTTCCGGCGGGATTCTGCCGCTTTTGAACTGATGCGGGAGGGCGAACCGGTCCGATACAGCCAGGAGGATCTGGCGGGGCTGCTGGACGGAGTCAGTGAAGCCGTATATGAAAATACCGTATCCATCGGTCAGCTCAGGAGCGTGACGGGTACAGACCTGGCCCGTGAGCTGACGGATTATATGGCTTCGTGCCAGGGGACGGGCGACTGCCGGCTGAGTCTGGATAAAGCCGGACAGTTCCTCAAAATGGAACGGAAAGGCTATACGGATCTGAAGGAGAAAAGAGACCGGCAGAACCAGCAGGAGCTGGACAAGCTGAGGGACAGAGAAGCCTATCTGGAGGATGAACTGGCCCAGACCCGTGACCGGCAGCAGGAGGTCATGGCTAAAAAGGAAAAAGTGGATGAAGCCTGTGCCCTGGACGCGGCTGAGGATCATGAGGATCCGAGGCCGGAGC
>JAFWDX010000272.1 GCA_017515945.1 Blautia sp.
CTCGCCGTGGATCAGTACAACCGCATGTGCAAAAACAAGGACACCAAGATCCTCATGCCCAAGCTGAAGATCGACGAGGACCTGACCATCGTCGCCTTCACCGACGAGGAGCTGGCCGTGATGGACGAATACTTCAGGGGCAGCAACGCCGAGATTGCGTACATGCTGGGCCGGTAACTGCGGCCTCAGGATCAACGAATGCTACGGCCTGAAATGGTCACAAGTGGACCTGGAAAACGGGATGATCCATATCGAGCAGCAGATGATGTATGTCAACGGCCTCATCCGGCTGGTCCCGCTCAAGACGCGCAACGCCCGCCGCAGCATCGTCATGGGCAAACGGCTGCTGGAGTTCATGACCGCGGCATACGAAGAACGTGAGAAAAGCGCCGTCACCCTTGCCGCGCAAAGGGAGCAGAACCAAAAATACGTGATCGACACCGACGGCAGCAAGCTTTCCAGCCTAGAGCTGGTCAACTGCCTGCCGAACGGCAAGATCCAGACCGTCAACAGCATGAAGTTCCACAGCCTCACCCTGAAGCAGAAGTACGGCATCGACTTCAAATACCACCATCTCCGGCACACCTACGGCACCCAGCTGGCAGTGCTCAATACCCCGGCGCACCTTTTGTGCAACCAGATGGGCCACGGAAATATCCATGTGACCGAACGGTATTACATCGCCATCAGTAAGAGCGGACTCGACGTCCTGAGGCAGAACCTCGATAGACTTTGAGGTGACGCGGATACCCCGGTCATCTATAAATCAGACTTCAGGGTATCCAAACCCCGGGGAACGACGCAAATTCGTCCCCGGGGTGTTTGATCTTCATGTTTCAGGTAAAAGCCGCTGTCATATCCTCTTTTCCCTGTCCCATTGCTCGAGGACAGCTTCGACCTGAGCTATCAGTTTCGCTTTATCCGGTATCACGTATGTGTATGTCGATGCGAATATTTTATTGGACAGGCCGCCCAGGGCATACTCAGCGGTGACGTTGTCCTTGTCCGTGCAGAGTATGATCCCGATGGGCGGATTATCTCCGGGTTCATTCACTTCCGACGCGTAGTAGTTCAGGTACATATTAAGCTGGCCGACCGCTTCTGGCATCAGTTTTACGGTCTTCAGTTCGATCAGGATGTATGCGTGAAGCTCCTTGTTGTAAAAGACCATGTCCACATAATAATGGGTATTATTCAGGGTGACCCTCTGCTGTGTGCCCACAAACATGAACCCACGCCCCAATTCCAGCATAAAGTCTTCGATCTGCCGGACGAGCGCTTTTTCCAGATCGCTTTCCATGACCGGCCTGTTCTCCGGCAGGCCCAGGAATTCAAACACATACGGATCCTTCACGATATCTTCCGGCGCGGCGATCTCCTGGCCTTTGGCCGCAAGGGCAAGCACCTTTTCCCTGTTGGCCTTCCCATCGGAGAGCAGCAGGCGTTCGAACA
The DNA here is from genome assembly GCA_017515945.1 of Blautia sp. Lineage (GTDB taxonomy): Bacteria > Bacillota > Clostridia > Lachnospirales > Lachnospiraceae > Blautia_A. The sequence continues at coordinate 1,453 of JAFWDX010000272.1, forward strand.
GCGATGTGGCCATCTGCCGCTTCATTTCCCTTACGGACCAGCCGGAGCGTTCGCATTCTTTTTCATAGAAGCTGCGGCGGTCAGGATCGGAGATCGTCATCAGTTCACAGTAATGGGTCCAGGTCAATTTTCCAGTCACCGACTGGAAAATTGGATACTCGATGTAAAACTGACGCATGTTATATATATTTGAAAGAGAAAAGCCTTTCCCGAATTCCTTTGTCAGAGTGCGTGAAAGATGACGGAGCGTTTCCTTTCCGTATTCTGCGCGTTCGCTGTTCTTCTGTTCATTTTCGACGATCACACGTCCGATGTTCCAGTATGCGGTCAGCAGTTCGCTGTTGACCTGCTGCGCCGCACGGTTTCTGGCCGTCTGCATGATCTCCCTGATCTCGGATATCATATTCGGGAGGATCGTCATATCTTTACTCATGGTCATACCTCCGGAAGGAACGACTGTGACTGATGCTGTTCTATATACAGTGTATCATCAGCAGTCAGGAAAAGAAAGGGGAAAAACGATCCCAGGGACCAACGCAAATTTGTCCCCCGGGTGTTTTTTGCCTGTCTCCCCGGCTTTCCTTCTCCGGCGATCCGCCTCAGAAGGCTCAATGTCCCGTATTGATCCATCCCTAGGCGGGATGGACCGCATGGCACAGCAAGCCGGAAAGGATACGACAGCAGATATATGCTCGTAATCGTACGGGGATATGGGAAGACGCGCCGGGGGGAGAAGGAACCTTTTTGTAAAAAGCCCCCTTCTCCCCCCGGACCCCC
>JAFWDX010000273.1 GCA_017515945.1 Blautia sp.
CCCTGACTCATTCCGGAAGGTAAAAAGTAGAGACCTGCGCAGATTTGTGTGTTATAATATAATCGTAAAAACCATGATCATCTGCGATCGGGGGGAAGCGATTGAAGATAAAAACCAGAATTGTGATCAGCTTTATCATGATCATCATGATTCCGCTCTGCCTGTTCACCGCTGTGCTTTTTGGCATCGGACGTACACAGAGTTCCCGGCAGCAGACTGCGGATACGCATTTTGTCATGCCTGTACAGGATCCTGCTGATCCCGGAGGCGGTCAGCCGCAGGGTTCCGATCAGGATTTGTCCGAGGGGGAAAATGCGGATTACGATCTGACGATCGATGGGTCGGATATCGGCATGAGCCGGATCAATCTCATGGGCAGGGATGTGGTGATCGCTGTGGTCGTGATCCTGATCATCACTGCGCTGTCGATCGGCCTGTGGCTTTACCAGAGTATTGCCGCACCTGTTCAGAAACTGAAAGCGGCTACACAGAATATAAAAGAGGGCAATCTCGATTTCGTCCTGGAGATCGAAGGAAACGATGAATTTGCTGACCTGTGCCGGGATTTTGAAGAAATGCGGCTGCGTCTGAAAGAGTCCGCAGAAGAAAAACTCCTGATGGACAGAGAGAATAAAGAACTGATCAGTAATATTTCCCATGATCTGCGCACGCCGATCACTTCCGTTAAGGGGTACGTGGAAGGAATCATGGACGGAGTCGCCGATACTCCCGAAAAAATGGAGCGGTATGTCCGGACGATTTATAATAAGACGATCGAAATGGATCATCTGATCAATGAACTGACTTTTTATTCAAAGATCGATACCAACAGGATCCCTTATGCATTCAGCAAGCTCAATGTACAGGATTATTTCTCGGACTGTGTCCAGGAGCTGAGTCTGGAGCTTGAAACAAAAAGGACAGGGCTGAGATATACAAACGACGTGGCGGAAAACGTCATGATCATCGCTGACGGTGAACAGCTGCGCAGGGTGATCCAGAATATTGTCGGCAATTCCCTGAAGTACATGGATAAGGAAAACGGACTGATCTGGATCCGGGTAAAGGATGTGGGCGATTTTGTCCAGGTGGAGATCGAGGATAACGGGAAGGGCATATCACAGAAAAATCTGCAATATATATTTGATCGTTTTTATCGGACAGATGCTTCCCGCAATTCCTTAAAAGGCGGAAGCGGAATCGGACTCTCCATCGTGAAAAAGATCATAGAGGATCACGGAGGAAAAGTCTGGGCCACCAGCAAAGAGGGTGAGGGGACGACGCTGTATTTTGTGATACGCAAATATCAGGAAATCCCGGTGACGCCTCCGGATCCGGAAAAGGAAAAGGGAAGAGGCCGCAAAAAGGAGCAGGAGAAAAAATGGACAGGATTCTGATCATTGAGGATGATGAAGATATCGCATATCTGGAGAGGGATTACCTGATCGCATCCGATTTTGCTGTGGATGTGGCTTCCAGAGGCGATACCGGTCTGGAAATGGCGCTTCAGGGTCATTATGATCTGATCATTCTGGATGTTATGCTGCCGGAAAAAGACGGTTTTGAGATCTGCCGGGAGATTCGGAAGGACAAGAATATACCTGTACTGATGGTATCCGCAAAAAAAGAGGATATTGACAAGATCCGGGGACTTGGCCTGGGAGCCGACGATTATATCACCAAGCCGTTCAGCCCGAGTGAGCTGGTGGCCCGTGTAAAAGCGCATCTGGACAGATACAGAAGACTGACAAAGGCGGCCGTGCCGGTCAATGATGTGATCGAGATCAGAGGATTGCGGATCGATAAGACAGCCCGCAGAGTATGGGTTAATGACGAAGAAAAAATACTGACTACCAAAGAATTCGATCTGCTGGCTTTTCTGGCGGAAAATCCGAATCATGTGTTCAGAAAAGAAGAGCTGTTTCGTGAAATCTGGGATATGGATTCTCTGGGAGGAGATATCGCCACCGTTACCGTTCACATAAAAAAGATCCGTGAAAAGATCGAGTTTAATACAGCCAGGCCGCAGTATATTGATACGATCTGGGGAGTAGGATACAGATTTAAAATATGATATGGATTTTGTAACTGTGAGGGAGATTGTGACTGAACAGTTATACTAGAGGGTCTTAATACGTGGAATGCTTTGCTTCCACGTATTTAGAGCCTCTGCATATACCGCGTGGAAAATGAGGTACATTTTCCATTTATTTGATCGCGCGAGTATACAAGTTTTTTGTTACAGGGGAGTTCTGATGAAAACAAAGATATCGATGATGATCCTGCTGGTGGTTTTACTGACAGGTGGTTTATGTTCCGCTCAGGAAACCGGTCAGCAGGTACAGGAACAGACACAGGAAACCGTTTTGCAGGAAAATACAGCAGGGCAGGAAAGTGCTTTGCAGACGAATGAAGGGTCACAGGCGAATGAAGCATCACAGGTGAATGAAGGATCGCAGGTGAATGAAGGATCGCAGGTGAATGAAACATCACAGGTGAATGAAGCATCACAGGTGAATGAAGCATCACAGGAGTTCACTTCGGAGCAGACAACACAGCCGGCGGCTGTACAGAATGGAACCCCGGCGCCGGAGCCGGAAGAAAATTTTGTGCTGATCGCGGATTTTCCTGTTTCTTTACAGACACCGGAACTTCCGACAGGCTGTGAGGTCACTGCACTTACAATGCTGCTCAATTATTATGGATTGCCTGCCGGAAAGACAATGATGGCTTCAGAATATCTACCAAAGGAGGAGTTCAAAACTTCTACCGGCATCGATGGGAAAAAATACGGGCCGGATCTGAATAAATATTTTATCGGAGATCCTTTTTCAAATGGGATCACCTGTGGAACCGGCGCCATCATGGAGGCTGCGCGAAAATATCTGAAGGATCAGGGGAGTCTCCTTTATCCTGTCGATCTGAGTGGCAGCCGGGTAGAGGAGCTCTACAGTCTGATTGATCAGGGATATCCGGTGCTGGTGTGGGTGACGATTTCCATGCAGGACAGACTGATGGCAGAAGGATGGTATACAGATAACGGTGAATATGTGGACTGGAGCAGTAACGATCACGGCGCTGTTCTGATCGGATATTCCGAAAACAGAATTCTGGAGGCAGATCCGCTGGCGGGTATCGTTGAGTACGATAAAGCGCAGTTTGAAAAGGTATATGAATCCAGAGGCAGACATTGTGTGATTTTAAGGTGAGATGAGCCAGGGATATATCCCTGACTCATCCTGTTTTTTTTTTTTTATGGAGATGGAATACAGTCTTTATCAAAAACTAAGGGAATACAAAAACAGTGAAACAGTTCCGTTTCACATGCCCGGTCATATGAGAAATTCCGTGTTTGAATCATGGGGATTTCCTGTCGGAATGGATATCACGGAAATTAACGGATTTGACAATCTTTACCATGCCTCGGGGGTTCTCAAAAACAGTCAGGAAAGGCTCAGCAGGCTGTTCGGGACAAAGGCCTCTTATTATCTCGTGAATGGAAGTACCGCGGGGATCCTGGCTTCGGTGAGTACATGTGTGCGCAGAAACGGGCAGATCCTGATGGCCAGAAACAGTCACAAATCCGCTTTTAATGCCGTTTATCTGCGTGGCCTGCAAAGCAGATATATCACTCCCAGGCCTTCCGGAGAGCCTGGGATTCATGGAGATATCCGGCCGGAAACGGTAAGACATATGCTTGAAAGCTGTCCGGATGCAGAGGCGGTCTTTGTCACTTCACCGACCTATGATGGTGTCGTGTCTGATATAAGGGGTATTTCCGATGTGGTTCATGAAAAGGATCTGCCGTTGATCGTAGATGAGGCGCATGGCGCTCATCTGTACTTTTCCCCTTACTTTCCTTCTTCCGCGGTGCAGGAAGGCGCAGATCTGGTGATCCAGAGCTTTCACAAGACACTTCCAAGTCTGACACAGAGTGCAGTGCTGCACGTGTGTTCCGACAGGATCGATACAGACGTGCTGGAACGTTTTCTGAGTATGTACCAGACAAGCAGTCCTTCGTATATCCTTATGGCAGGGCTGGACAGGTGTGTATCTTTTCTTGAGGAGGAGGGAAAAGCGGCTTTTGCCCATTATACAGACAAGCTGGATCATGTAAGAGACTGTCTCGCAGAAAACAGGATTTTTTCCCTCCTTGAACCGGATAAATGTCATGCATATGACCGTTCAAAGATCCTCCTGCGCGCCCCTGTGGCAGGAGGGGGAACACATCTGGCAGAGCTGCTGCGCCAGGAATACCATATTGAAGTGGAGATGGAGGCTGCGGATTATGTGCTGGCTCTCACAAGCGTGGGAAATCGTGATGAAGATTTCGACAGGCTGGCAGGTGCCATAACAGAGCTGGATCGCAAATGGGAGAAGAAAGAGAATGGCGGCAATGCCATTGCAGATGTGAAGGAGCTTGTGACTGAACAGTTACAAATAAACGTGAAAGAACCTGTGACTGAACATTTGCAGAAAGGTTCTGCTGCACCGGAAGTGGTGACGACAATTGCTCAGGCAATGGAAGGAGCTGCAGAAGGAATATTGCTTTCCGAAAGCGCAGGACATGTCAGCAGTGAATTTGTATGGATTTATCCTCCGGGTATACCGCTCATTGTGCCTGGTGAGAGGATCAGCGGTCATGTTGTGAAGCAGCTCGAAAATGCCGGACGGGCAGGTCTGGCCGTCCAGGGTCCGGCAGATCGTTCCGGTAAATATATAAAAGTCATGGTAACTGTGAAGACTGAACAGTTACAGGTCATGGAGTGTTGACAATCATGGGAAAGCTGTTTTATCTGATGGGAAAAAGTTCCTCCGGAAAGGATCATATATATGAGAGACTGATCCGTATGAAGGACCTGGATCTGAAGCGGTTTATATTGTATACCACACGTCCGATGAGGGACGGTGAGGAAGAGGGAAGAGAGTATCATTTCACGGATCCGGACGAGCTTAAACATCTGGAGGATGCGGGAAAAGTCATTGAAAAACGGGTATATCAGACGGTTCACGGACCATGGATCTATTTTACAGCTGATAATGGAGAAATGGCTGCGGAAGGAAGCCGATGGCTGGGGATCGGTACGCCGGAGTCTTACTGTGTGCTGAGAGATTATTTCGGCGGAAATAATGTGCTGCCTGTTTATATCGAGGTGGACGACGGGATACGTCTGGAGAGGGCTCTGCAGCGGGAAAGATCCCAGGAAAAACCGGATTACGCAGAGATGTGCCGCAGATATCTGTCGGATCTGGAAGATTTTTCAGAAGAAAAACTGGAAAAGGCCGGCATCACGAAAAGGTTTTCAAATGACGGAGAACTGGAAACCTGTATCGATGAGATCGCTTCCTGGATCCTTATAAATGGGTGGTAACTGTGAAGAAGCTTGTGACTGAACAGTTACGAGGCATTTTTCATTTATTTGATCACGCGAGTATGCAAATGGATAAAGTTCCGGTGAGTAGAGTCTGGTACATTGTGCCCCTGTGTGATATAATAAAACAAAAAAAGATAGCTGTTCAGGAGCTTGAGACTGAACGGTTATCAAATCAGAATAGAGGTGAATCTCATGGTATCTTTTAATGACATTATCGGTCATGAAGAGGTTATCCGTCATCTTAAAAATTCCATCATAACAGGGAAGGTATCGCATTCCTATATACTGACCGGTGAAGCCGGCGCAGGCAAAAAGATGGTGGCGGCTACATTTGCTGCAGCGCTTGAATGTGAACAGGGCGGTCCTGAGCCATGTCTGAAATGTGACTCATGTAAAAAGGCCATGGGAAAGAACCATCCTGATATCATCACGGTAACACATGAAAAAGATAATCTCATCACGGTGGATGAAATCCGCGATCAGGTCGTAAATGATGTATTTGTCAAGCCTTACAGCAGCAAATACAAGATCTACATCATTCCGGATGCGCAGATGATGAATGAGCAGGCGCAGAATGCCCTGCTCAAGACCATCGAGGAGCCGCCGGAATATGCGGTGATCCTGCTTCTGACCAATAATATCGATTCGCTGCTTTCAACGATCCGTTCCCGTTGTGTGAGGCTGGATCTCAAACTGGTGGATGATACCCTGATCAAAGAGTATCTGATGGAGCATCTGCATATTCCGGATTATGAGGCAGAGATGGATGCTTCCATCGCACAGGGAAGTGTGGGTAAAGCACAGGAGGCTGCCACATCATCCCGTTTTCAGGAGATCACGCAAAGCGCGCTCCATATTCTTAAAAACACCGATACGATGGAGATTTATGAGCTCACCGACGCGGTAAAAAAACTGGCTGGTGAGAAACAGAATATAGAGGATTACCTGGACATATTTCAGTTCTGGTTTCGGGATGTACTTATGTTCAAGGCGACCCGTGAGATCGACAATCTTGTATTCAAACAGGAAATCAATACCATCAGTGAACAGGCAAGCAGACGTTCATATGAAAACCTTGAGCGGATCCTGGATTCACTGGAAAAGACAAAGGTCAGACTTGGCGCGTATGTCAATCCGGAGCTTACACTGGAGCTGCTGTTTCTGACCATCAGGGAGAAATCTAAATGACAAATATTGTAGGAGTAAGATTCCGCAACGTGGGCAAGGTATACTATTTTGATCCCGGGGATCTTGAAATGAGCATAGGAGATCATGTGATCGTGGAGACCTCCAGGGGAATCGAATATGGCCGGGTGGTCATGTCGCCCAGACCCCTTCGGGAGGAGGAGACGATACGCCCGATCAAGGAAGTGACCAGACTGGCAACCCCCGAGGATGACGAGCGTGAGCAGGCGAATATGAAAAAGGAGCGGGAAGCTTACAAAGTCTGCGTACAGAAGATCCGTGAGCATGAACTCGACATGAAGCTGATCGATGTGGAGTATGCCTTTGACATGAGCAAGATCCTGTTCTATTTTACCGCGGACGGCAGGGTTGATTTCAGACTTCTCGTAAAGGATCTGGCGGCTGTCTTTAAAACCAGGATCGAGCTTCGGCAGATCGGTGTCAGGGATGAAACAAAGATCCTGGGAGGCATCGGGATCTGCGGCCGTGGTCTGTGCTGTCATACCTACCTCACGGATTTTGTTCCCGTTTCGATCCGTATGGCAAAGGAGCAGAATCTTTCTCTGAATCAGACTAAGATTTCAGGTGTATGCGGCCGGTTGATGTGCTGCCTTAAAAATGAGCA
>JAFWDX010000274.1 GCA_017515945.1 Blautia sp.
CAGTATCTCGCATTTACTGCGAGATGCGTGAGAAAAAAGTTGAACAGCCAAGGCCAGGCGCACTTCCAATGCGACGAAAGGAGCCTGCGGCTGGCCTCGTAACTGTGAAGGAGCTTGTGACTGAACAGTTACAAATAACTTCACCATCTTGTTTATGGTACATTTCCCATTTATTTGATTGCGCGGGTATATTTCTTTACAGCTCCTTATGAGAGCGCATACAGGTCAGTATAGAAATCCGGATAAGAAATGTTGACGCACTCCGCATTGCGTATATTAAGAGGGCCGTCACAAAGGGTACCGGCTATGGCAAAGGCCATGGCGATCCGGTGATCCAGGCAGGAATCGATTTCTCCGCCGTGCAGGGGAAGGCCGCCTTCGATGATCATGCCGTCCTGTGTGGGGGTGACCCGTACACCCATGACCTGCAGAGCGTCGGTCACGGTTTTGATCCGGTCAGTCTCCTTTACCTTCAGTTCCGCAGCATCCCGGATCACGGTCGTGCCCTGTGCAAAAGCGGCCATGACGGCGATCATTGGAATTTCATCGATCAGAGTCGGAATGATCTCCCCCTCTACTGTTATCCCGTGGAGAGAGGAGGAACGTACCAGGAGATCGGCCGCAGGTTCACCCTCATTGCGCACATTTATCAGCTCAATGTCCGCGCCCATCTGCCGGCAGACTCTGAGGATACCGTCTCTGGTCGGATTGATGCCGACATTCCTGATCAGGATCTCACTGTCCGGTGAGAGCAGCCCTGCGGCTATGAAATATGCGGCTGAGGAGATGTCGCCGGGGACAATGATGTCCTGTGCTCTGAGTACAGGCTCGGGGCAGATCCTGGCGGTTGTGCCTTCGCTGCGGACATCAGCACCGAAGCAGCGGAGCATTCGTTCCGTGTGATCCCGGGAGAGAACCGGCTCCGTCACACTGGTGGGATTGTCTGCATACAGGCCGGCCAGCAGGACACAGGACTTGACCTGGGCGGAGGCTACAGGGGAATGATAATCGATACCCTGCAGGTTTCCTCCCCGGATCCGCAGAGGCAGACAGTCTGCCTTGTCGAGACTTGTCAGAACCGCACCCATCTCTTCCAGCGGCAGGCGGATCCTCTTCATTGGCCGGGTACGCAGAGAAGAATCTCCGTCGATCACACTTTCAAAGGACTGACCCGCCAGTATCCCGCTCATGAGCCTGGTGGTGGTTCCGCTGTTCCCGGCATTCAGCACGCCGGAAGGAGCGAGGAGACCGTGCAGACCTTTTCCGGTAACCAGTATTTCGCTGCCGGCCTGTCTGATCTCTGTCCCCATCTGCCTGAAACATGCGATTGTTGACAGACAGTCGGCACCCTGCAGGAAATTGGTGATCCGGGTCGTGCCCTCTGCCAGAGACCCAAACATGACCGCTCTGTGTGAAACCGATTTATCTCCGGGAACCGTTATTTCCCCGCGCAGACGGCTTTGCTTCTTAATCTCCATTATATAAACCTCTTGGTAAACGTTTAGTCAGCACCCCGCATTTACTGCGACACCGCAGGCGTGCCTTGGCAGGTGCGTGAGATGAAAGTCGAACAGTTGCACCTCCTGTACTGTTCCTGCCGTCAGGCTTCATGAACGACATAATTACGCTTCTGCAGGAGATTCAGTCCCCGCCGGCAGGTATCGGCGTCATAAAACTCGATTTTGAGAACACCCTGCTCAAATTCGCGATTGTGGATGATGCCCATGTTGCGGATATTGATCTGATCTGTCGCCAGCAGTGCCGTGATCGCGGCGATCCCGCCAGGCTCATCTGCCAGATCCACATAGATGGCATATACCCTGCCGATAGCTCCTCTGGTTAGAACGTCGATGGAGTCCCTGTAATCACGGGAACTCTCAAACATCTGATAAATAAAAGCTCCGTCATCCTGGTCGATCTCATAACGGATCTGGATCAGCATCCGGATGTACTCATCCAGGACAGAAGAGATGTTTTCCCTGTTCTCCTGGCAGATCTGCTGCCACATGACCGGAGAAGACGACGCGATCCGCGTAATGTCCCTGAATCCGCCTGCGGCGATCATCCGCATATGGCCATTCTCCGTGTCCAGATTTCTGACCAGATTGACCAGAGCGGATGCAATGATATGCGGCAGATGACTGACACCTGCGGTGATATAATCATGCTCCTCACACGTGAGGATCAGCGGGATCGCTCCAAGCGAGGTGATCAGCTCTGTAAAGTCTGTCAGGATATCCACCCCGATCCCGGATCCCGGCGTGATGATATAATAAGCATTTTCCAGCAGCCGGTCCGTCGAATTCTCAAACCCGGTCTTCTCTGATCCTGCCATCGGATGGCCGCCGATAAATATATCCCCCAGACCGAGTTCCTCCACCCGCCGGTGGATATCACCCTTGACACTGCCGACATCCGTCAGAATGCAGCCTTTTGAGAGGGAAGGCTTCATGGCTTCCAGAAACTGCAGATTATACTCAACCGGCGTACATAAAAACAGATAATCACAGTCTCCCAGACGTGGATCATTCTCCTCGCATACGACATCAATGATCCCGTCCTTCAAAGCCGCAGCCAGCGAATCTTTTGAACGATTGTACGCATAGATCGTATAATCCGGATGCACCCGCCGGATCGAGCGGGCAATGGAACCTCCGATCAGCCCCAGCCCGATAAAACCGATTTTTTTCATAATGACAGGAACCTATCCTTCCTAAAACTCAGATTTTGTAACTGTTCAGTCACAAGCTCCTTCACAGTTAAAAGGCCAGGCGCAGGCGCCTTTCGTCGCATTGAAAGTGCGCCTCCCAAGGGACGCCTTCGGTGTGGCCCTGGCTGCTCATCTTTTATTCCACGCACCTCGCATGAAATGCGAGGTGCTGACTGAACAGTTACCAGATTTTTTACTATTTTAAAATAGCCCTCTCTAAATGTCAAACACATAGAATATAAACTGCAAGTCTCCGGGATCCGGCCCACAACCGGTTTCGTTTTACCCATTTTTGGTACACATTTCCACATCCCTTCCGGGTGTGAATTGCAATACTTTTGCCTATTGTTCATAAAACACTTGAAAACAATGCTGTTCTTTAGTAAAATATGAACATAATAGCAATTTAGGGAGGTTTTCAAATGCAAGTTTATAAAACAGACCAGATCCGTAACGTCGTGCTTTTGGGACACGGGAGTGTCGGTAAGACCACCCTCGCAGAGGCCATGGCTTTTCTGGCCGGTATGACCAGCCGTCAGGGCAGAGTAGAGGACGGCAACACCGTAAGCGACTTTGACAAAGAGGAGACCAAAAGACACTTCTCCATCTCCACCAGCCTGATCCCGGTCCCGTGGAAAAACTGCAAGATCAATATCCTGGACACCCCCGGATATTTCGATTTTGTCGGTGAGGTCGTTGAGGCTGTCAGCGCGGCTGACGCGGCTGTGATCGTCGTTTCCGGCAAGTCCGGTGTCCAGGTCGGCACCCAGAAGGCGTGGAATCTGTGCGAAAAGTATAAACTCCCCCGCATGATCTTCGTGACCGATATGGATCTGGAGGATGCCAATTTCCACAAGATCGTCGATGACCTGTCCGAGCTCTACGGCAAAAAGATCGCTCCTTTCCATATTCCGATCCGTGAGGGCGGCAAGCTCACCGGCTATGTCGATGTCGTCAAACAGGCCGGCTTCCTTTTCTCCGGCAAGAGCGACGTCAAAGGCTGTGATGTCCCCGCTGATCTGCAGGACGATCTGGAGACCTACCACGAGACACTGATGGAGACTGTCGCTGAGTCCAGCGAGGAGTTTATGGACCGCTACTTCGACGGAGATACCTTTACCGACGCTGAGATCGCCGGCGGTATCAGCACAGAGGTGCATGAGGCTTCCATGGTTCCCGTCGGCATGGGCTCCCCTGTCAATCTGCAGGGCGTAGCCACACTCCTCGACGATATCATTGCCTTCTTCCCGAACCCGTCCGAACGCAAGTGCGTCGGCACGGCGACCAAGACAGGCGAGAGCTTCGAGGCCGATTATGATGACTCCAAGGCCAAATCTGCCTACGTTTGGAAGAGCATCGTGGATCCGTTCCTCGGCAAATATTCTCTGATCAAAGTCTGCTCAGGTGTCATCACCTCAGATGATACTCTGCTCAATGTGGACAAAGGAGAGGAGGAGCGCCTGAACAAGCTCTACGTTATGGAAGGCTCCAAACCGCTCGAGGTCAGCGAACTTCACTCCGGCGATATCGGCGCCATTGCCAAGCTCAATTCCGTACAGACCGGTGATTCCCTGGCGACCAAGTCCAACCCGATCCAGTATCCGGCGACTGAGCTTCCTGTTCCTTATACCTGCAAGCGTTACAAAGCCATCAAGAAGGGCGATGAAGACAAGGTCTCCCAGTCTCTGGCCAAGCTCATGAGCGAGGACAAGACGATCCGCCTGGTGAACGACGGCGCGAACCGTCAGACACTGATCTACGGTATCGGCGATCAGCAGCTCGACGTCATCGTCAGCAAACTGAAAGAGCGCTATAAAGCCGAGGTGGAGCTGGTCAAACCCAAGGTTCCGTTCCGTGAGACCATCCGCAAAAAGTCCGACGTCGAAGGAAAGCACAAGAAGCAGTCCGGCGGTCACGGCCAGTATGGTCATGTCAAGATGCGCTTCGAGCCCTCCGGAGATCTTGAGACCCCGTTCGTCTTCGAACAGGTCGTCGTCGGCGGCGCCGTTCCCAAGAACTATTTCCCCGCAGTCGAAAAAGGCATGCAGGAATGTGTCCAGAAGGGCCCCCTGGCCGCTTATCCGGTCGTCGGTGTCAAGGCGCAGCTGTATGACGGATCTTATCATCCGGTCGACTCTTCTGAAATGGCATTCAAGATGGCCACGATCCTTGCCTTCAAGAAGGGCTTCATGGAAGCATCTCCTGTGCTCCTTGAGCCGATCGTTTCCATGAAGGTCACCGTTCCGGACAAATTCACCGGCGATGTCATGGGCGATCTGAACAAGAGACGCGGCCGCGTGCTGGGTATGAATCCGGATCACAACGACAACACCATCATCGAGGCGGATGTGCCGCAGCTCGAGATCGACGGCTATTCCACTGACCTGCGCTCCATGACAGGCGGCAGCGGCGAGTTCTCCTATGAGTTCGCCCGCTATGAGCAGGCTCCCGCCGAGATCCAGCAGAAAGAGATCGAAGCCCGTCAGAGCCAGCTTGAGGGTGAAGAGGAGTAAAAGTATATAAAGTCTGATGGGGTCAGGCCATCAAAGCCTGACCCCATTTTCCTGTATGCTCCTTCCGGCTTCTCCCAGGGTTGTTTCATGAAGAAAAATCGAATTCTTGATTAACACAGATTCTATC
>JAFWDX010000275.1 GCA_017515945.1 Blautia sp.
GGGGGACAGGTTCCTTGACTCACACACTTGTGTGAGTCACGGAACCTGTCCCCCTGACGCACTTGCCCGCATTCCCCGCATGTGCTATACTTGCAGCAAAGCCCGTAGATCGATTCAGCCGAATTATGAAAGGGGGCCATGTATTATGAGCAAGCGTTGTCCGATCTGTGACAGCCCGGTGGTCGGCGACAGGTGCCGGTCCTGCGGCATGCTGTACCGCAGCGATGAGGAGCTTTATCATCTTAATGAGAATAAGAGTGACCATTACGCCCATGCTTCGGCAAAGGCGAGAAAGATCATGGACAGGAATGAGGTCCCGCTGCCGGACCGCAGGGGCATGATGGCGGGCGGACGTGCCGCTTCACGCTATGGGACGTCTGCTTCTTATGGAAATAAGGCGGCTGCCCGGAGCGACAAAGGAAAGAACACCGGCTCGTCCGGGGCAAAGATCGCCACATGGATATGGGGCCTCATCGTACTTTTGTATATCATCATTTCTTTCCTGACGGATTGATGCTGCGCCTCCCAAAGGTCTTTTGAAAGGAACTTTATGAAAAAACCAAACATCATTCAGACGGTCGTCTCTGTGGCGGCCTGCAAATTTACACGTCTCATTTTACGGAAGACCGGCCGCGGCGGCACAGCGGTGCCGGGGATCGTGGCGATGAAGCTCGCCGGCAATATTCTGGCGGCTGTTTCCGAGGGAATGCAGATCGTCGTCGTCACGGGAACCAACGGCAAGACCACGACCTGCAACATGATCGAGCACGCGATCACCTCTGCGGGGCACAAGTGTCTCCGGGACAAGTCCGGCGCCAACATGCTCCACGGAATCGCGGCGGATCTGATCTGCAATGCCACGTGGCTTGGCAGATCCCGTTATCCCTATGCGGTCATTGAATGCGATGAGGCGGCGCTGAAGCTCTTGGTCAGGTATCTGGAGCCAAAGGTGATCGTGGTGACGAACCTGTTCAGTGACCAGGTGGACCGCTATGGCGGCGTTCTCAACACGCTGCAGGAGATCCGGACAGGTGTGGAACACAGTCCGGCATCGACCCTCGTATTGAATACAGATGAATCCCAGTCGGCCTCCCTGGCTCATAACGTGCCGAACAAGGTGATCTGGTACGGCATGGAAAAGACGGTCGGCCTGCAGGGTAATGTGGATATGACCGATGCGGGAACCTGTCCGGTCTGCGGCAGCGCGTATGAATATGAGTACCATATCTATGCCCATCTCGGCGGATATCATTGTCCGAAATGCGGTCATGTCCGGCAGACGCCGGATGTGGCGGTCACGGCCATTGATGCCGTAACCGCCTCCGGGAGCCGCATCCATGTCCGCGCGGAGGGTGTCGTCCATGAAGCGCGGGTGGCGCTTCCCGCCGTTTACAATGTGTATAATGCCGCTGCCGCCATCGCGGCAGGCATGGCCGTCGGCATTGGAGCCAGAGCCGCTATAGATTCCCTTGCGACGGTGAAATCCTCCTTCGGGCGTCTGGAGACCTTTGACCTGGACGGGATCCGTCTGCAGATGATCCTGGTAAAAAATCCTGCCGGATGCAATCAGGCATTCTCTTATGTGACAGGACTGGATGAAGACTTTACCGCCGTCCTGGCGCTGAACAACCGGACGGGAGACGGGCTGGACTTTTCCTGGATCGAGGATGCGGATTATGAAAAGCTGCTTGCGGACCCGCATCTGAAGAAGCTCTTCGTCTGCGGAGACAGAGCTGCGGAGCTGATGGAGCGACTCGAGAGGGCCGGTGCGTCCGCACCGCTGGCCGAGATCGTCAAAGAATATCCCGTGCTCCTTGAAAAACTGAAGCAGGAAAACCGGCCGGTATACGCCATGCCCAATTACACGGCAATGATGGATATGCGTCAGGTGCTGGTGCCGGCTACCGGGAACAAGGAGTTCTGGGAGTGAAAAAGGTAGATTTTGACGATGGCAACATTACACAGGATATTCTGAAGACGGCCTTTCCGATGCTGGTGGCACAGGTGCTGAACCTGCTGTACAGCATCGTGGACAGGGTCTATATCGGCCGGATCCCGGACGCCGGGACAACGGCGCTCGGCGCAGTCGGCCTGTGTTTTCCGATCATCATCATGGTGGCGGCCTTCACAAATATGTTCGGCATGGGCGGCGCGCCTCTTTTTGCGATCGAGCTGGGACGCGGAGACCGGAAAAAAGCCGGACAGATCCAGAATACGGCGTTTCGTCTGCTGGTGGTGACGGGCGTGATACTCACGGCGGTGGGAGAGATCTGCGGCGGTCCGCTGCTGCGGCTCTTCGGCGCGGGTGAAGCGGAGCTGCCGGTTTCGCTTTCCTATCTGCGGATCTACATGATCGGAACACTGCCCCTGATGCTGAGCACGGGCATGAATCCCTATATCACTGCCCAGGGCTACGCGATGATCGGAATGATATCGGTGACGATCGGAGCGGTGGCCAATCTGCTTCTGGACCCGCTGTTCATCTTTATACTGGGAATGGGCGTCGAAGGCGCGGCGCTGGCGACGGTGATCAGCCAGATGCTTTCCGTCGGTTTTGTTTTTCTGTTCCTTTTCGGGAAAAAGAATGAATACCCGATCACAAGGGGGACGGCGCTGCCCTATGCCGGAGAGATCGCCGGCCTGGGTATCGCGCCCTTTACCATGCAGGTCACCAATTCCCTGGTGCAGATCGCCTGCAACCAGGTGCTCATGCAGCTGGGCGGCGTTGTCTTTGTCTCGGTGATGACGATCATTTCCTCGGTGCGTTCGATCCTGGACGTGCCTGTGATGGCGATCACGGAGGGCACATCCCCGGTGCTGAGCTACAATTACGGTGCCCGGCGGCCTGCCAACGTCAGAAAAGCCTTCCGGGTGATGCTGATGATGGCGCTGCCCTACACACTGCTTGTATGGCTGGCCGTGCTCCTCAGGGCGGATGTGTTTATCCGGATCTTCAGTTCGGACACAGAGATCCTGGCCGATGCCTCCCGCGCCCTGCATATCTATTTCGGTGCCTTTATCTTCCAGTCCCTGCAGTACAGCGGACAGACGGTATTCAAGGCCCTGGGAAAGAAAAAGCACGCGATCTTTTTCAGCCTGCTGCGGAAGGCGGTGCTGGTGGTGCCCCTGACGTATCTGCTGCCCCTCGTGTTCCATCTGGGGACAGACGGCGTTTTCCTGGCGGAGCCGATCTCAAATGTGGTCGGCGGACTGGCGTGTTTTATCACCATGCTGGCTACGGTGACACCGGAGCTGGCCGGGATGGAATGACAAAGGGACGGTCCTTTTGTGTTGTCAACACAAAAGGACCGTCCCTTTGTTTTAGCTTTTACTGCATATATATCACAAACTTGCTGCCCACCGGATAACGCTGGACATGCTGTTCTCCGTCAGTGAGCTTTCTCACTCTGGCGGCTGCGTAGCTATATGCCTCGCCGAGGGTGATCTTTTTGTCTGAATTCTTATCCGCGGGCATCGCGGCAGTGTGAGCTGCGCTGCCGTAGCTGAAACCGGCTCCCTCCACCAGACCGACGGTAAAAGCGCCCCCCTGATACTTGTTCGTAGCCAGCTCAGTGGAGGATTCCCCGATCTCGGAAGCGGTGATCACCCGGAATTTGCCGGAGGACAGTTCAGAGGTTTTTGCTCCTGAGGCCTTGTCGGCGGCTGCAAAAATATTGATGACCTGCTGATTGAAGCGGTCAGGGTTGAAGGTCGCTCTGCCGGTGGTGGCGCCGGCTGATTTGTCCGTGCTTGTAAAATCCGTTTCGTCATGGATGGCGGCGCCGCTGCCGCAGCTGTCCAGAAGGACGATCACCTTTCCTGGAATATTGCCCAATGTATTGGCCAGCTCCCTCAGCAGTATGGCGCTGCCGTCGACCAGGCTGAGCGCGCCGGCATAGGCGCCGCTGGTGTCCTGATATCCATGGCCGGTATAATAAAAGAGTGAGACATCGTTTTCATCCGCTCCTGCAAATCCGTAGCGTATGGCGGAAAGCACCTGATTCCGGGTCGCATCCTTCTGGGTGGTGACAGATGAATAATTCAGGCCCTTGAGCATCCGCTGCATGGCCTTCAGATCATTTCCGGAGAAATACAGGTTATCAGAAGTATCATCAAGGCGGTAATTTGGATTATAGTAATCCGTATTATAAATGGACTCGCCGATCAGAACCGCGCGGTATACCGTTTTTGAGGCTTTCTCCGATCCCGTAGGGATCACCTTTTGATGTGTGACCTTTTTCGTGTTCTGACGCACGCTCCGGAAGCTGAACCGGAAGGAGAGCACTGCGTACTGATAGGTAGTTCCTTCGTCTACATCCATGTCCGAATACTTGAGCGTGGAAGCACCGGTGATGCGCTGCAGCAGGGAATAGCTGCCGAGCCCGGTACGCCTCATGATCAGATACCCCATGGCGCCCGGAGATTTGGTCCATTTCAGCTGTATTTTGCCCTTTTGATCCGTGGCGCTGGTAAGCTTTGGCGGCTTGAGCCAGGCCATGTATGTGCCGGCAGAATTATAAGATGCCTCTATGACAGATCCTGAGGAGGTTTTCTTGAATGCGCGGATGGTGTAAAAATATTCCCCGCCTGATTTGACCGTTTTGTCCGTGTATGTCAGGGTCGTCGGCTTGTTTATTGTCTTGATGCAGGTGAAGTTCACTTCATTTGGCAGTGCGCGGTAGATGTAATATCCGTCCGCGTTGAGGGACAGCTTCCATTTCAGCTTCACCCCGGAGGCAGTAATGGAGAGAGAGGTAAAGTCTGTCCGGTACGGGCTGATTGCTTTTGCCTTTTTATCTGATACATTTTGTCCACGCGGGGCCGTACCGCCTGTGGAAGCGGCGGCCGCGCAGGCGGGACCTGCCAGCAGGAGCGCTGCGGTGAGAAAGATCTGAAGGATCCTGTTCGTAATTTTTTTCATTTTCATACTCCTTTCTGATCTGCTGTTATTTGTGTTCTCATCCCTGGCAAGGGATGGTCAGAAGATTTCAGAAGAGATTTCAGAAGAATTAAAATATTTTAGCATGATGTGGCTTTTTTTTCAACTCAGAAGAAGCACAAAACAGTCTGATCTTTGTTTGTTTTCATCCCTCCCTAACTCATGATATACTGTATATACCGCACGGATAAGCAGGCATATTTTTCATTTATTTGGTCGCGTGTTCATATAATCAGATTATATAAATGGATAGTTGAAATTTATTGACAGGTTAGAATAACTACAGTAATATGACAAATAAGGATACAAAACGGATTTTGAACGTGTAGAATATAAAAAAGGGAGGTATGGGAAATGCCGGAGGGCCGCAAGATAACAGCTTTGTATTGCAGGCTTTCCCGTGAGGATGACACGGAAGGCGAAAGCAACAGCATCGCAAATCAAAAAAGAATTCTTGGGGATTATGCCCGTGAGCATGGTTTTGAAAATCCTGTATATTTTGTTGATGACGGGTATTCCGGGACAAATTTTGACAGGCCGGCTTTTCAGGAAATGCTGGAGCTGGTGGAACAGGAGCGTATTAAGACCTGCATTGTGAAGGATCTGAGCAGATTCGGAAGGAATTTCATCATGGCCGGCGTGTACATGAATATCACATTTCTGGAACATGATGTCAGGTTTATCGCCATCAATGACAATTATGACTCGACCGACCAGAACAGTACGGACAGCGACTTTGCCCAGCTGCGCAACTGGTTTAATGAATTTTACGCCAAGGATACCAGCCGTAAGATCCGTGCGGTGACCCGGGCCAGAGGGGAGCGGGGTTAACCGCTGTCGGTGAACTGCCCCTATGGATACAAGAAGGATCCGTCAGATAAAAAGA
>JAFWDX010000276.1 GCA_017515945.1 Blautia sp.
AGCACACAGAGAACCGTCCCCTGTGTGGCAGGGGCCAGACCCCACCTGCTTATATTTTCTTCACCACCGGTCTGGGCGCCGCGGGGCGGTACAGGAGAACCGCCAGCAGGAATCCAAAGCAGAATCCGCCCACATGGGCTGCGTTGTCCACACCTGAGCTGGCGAAGCCCAGATAGAGCGACAGCACAGCCATGATGGCCACCTGTCGGGCATTCAGGTCACGTACGCGGCCTCTGTGGCGCAGCACAATATAGAGGATCGCGCCCATGAGAGAAAAGACCGCACCCGATGCTCCTGCGGAAACCGAATAGTTGCTCTCTTTGCCGGCAAGCACCAGGGAAACAATATTGCCGCCGATTCCGCCGACCAGATAGATCAGCAGGAATTTCACCCTCCCGAGGATGGGTTCCAGGCGGATGCCCAGGACGCACAGCACCAGCATATTGTTGAGCAGATGCTCGATCCCGAAGTGCAGGAACATGCATGTAAACAGCCGGTACCACTGGCCTTCCTCCAGTATGAGCGCCGGCTGGGCCGCTCCGAAGGCCAGCATGTGTGCCGCGTTATTTGACCGGCCGGTAAACTCCGTCAGGAGAAATACCAGAACATTGATCCCAAGGAGTATCATCGTGACAGGCTGCTTCTTTGCCAGATTCAGTATTTCTTTCTTCATAAAATCCTCCATAAAGAAAGCATTCCCTCAGCTGCATTCTCCAGTCTCTCATCGTCAGGAATCTTCCGTATCCGTAACTGTCCGGCTACAGACTCCTTCTCAGTAGCCCGTGTCCGTATCTGACCAGTCACAGGCTCCTTCTCAGTTACCCGTGTCATCAACTGTCCAGTCACGGGTCCCTTCTCAATTACCCGCACTCTTCTGTTCAGCGGTATGCCGTTCACAGCGAGCAGTGCTCCAGTATATCGAGTCTGTCCTCATCCGTGAGCTTGCCGGGTTTCCAGAGCAGACCCAGGTTGTCGCCCTCGCGGCGCGGGATCAGGTGCATATGGAAATGATAAACCGTCTGGCCTGCTGCCGAGCCGTTATTCTGGAGCACGTTGACCCCGTCACAGTTAAGCCCGTCCTTAAGTTTCGCAGCCACCTTTTTCGCCAGAAGCGCGGCTTTTTGCAGTTTGTCATCCGGGAGCTCAAAGATGTTGGCGGCATGAGCCTTCGGTAGGATCAGCGCATGTCCTTTGGCCGCAGGATTCACGTCAAGGATCACGCGAAAGTCTTCGTCTTCATAAAGGGTAGCCGAGGGGATTTCCCCGTTCGCGATTTTGCAGAAGATACAATTATCCATATTTTCATTCCTTTCTCAGCATCTTTCACGATTTCGTGAAGCTGTTCCGTCACAAGTCCCTTTACAGTTCCGTTTATACCTGATCGTCTTATACCAGCAGATTATAAAGCAATTACTTACACCGACTGTAATTTTTTGAGAGAAACCCAATTATCTCAGCCGCGCATCTGCCCCGCCAGCTCCTGTGCCATATCCAGGACTCTGCCGAATTTCTCCAGCGCCCTGTCCACCGGCTGCGGTGTGCGCAGATCCACGCCCGCCTTCACCAGCTCGTCCAGCGGATCCATGCTGCCGCCGAGGCGCAGAAAGTCGATGAACTGTTCCGCCGCCGGAGCGCCTTCTGAGAGAATCCTCTCCGAGATGTCGACGGCCGCCGCATAGCTGGTCGCATATTTGTATACATAGAACGGTGTATAGAAATGGGGAATGCGCGCCCATTCCATCGCCACAGCCTTGTCAAAGACCAGCTCCGGTCCGAAATACAGGCGGATCAGCCGTTCGTACAGGTCATTCAGGCTGCTCGCGCTGAGTGCCTCACCCCGTTCTGCCATCGCGTGGGCTTCTTTTTCGAACTCCGCAAACATGGTCTGGCGGTATACAGTTCCCTTAAAGCCTTCCAGGTATTCATTGAGCAGGGCCATTTTCCGAACAGGATCCCTGCAGTCCGCAAGGAGCTGTTCGATGAGCGGGTTTTCATTGACCGTTGAGGCGACCTCGGCCACAAAGATCGTGTAATCCGCGTTCTGCGGGAGCTGGGTATGATTGGAGAACCAGGTGTGCATCGAGTGACCCATCTCGTGGGCCAGCGTTGACACACTGTCCAGCGTTCCAACAAAATTGTGCAGGATAAAGGGATTGGAATCATAGGTCCCGCTGGAAAAAGCGCCGCCGCGTTTTCCCTTGTTGGGGTAAACGTCGATCCAGCGATCCGCAAAGCCCTGGCGCACGATCCTGCCGTATTCCTCTCCCAGGGGCCGGACCGCGTCGAGCACCATCTGCTGTGCCTGCTCATAGGTATACACAGCCGGATCCCCGGAGGCCAGCGGTGCATAAAGATCATAATAATGCAGCTCATCCAGACCCAGGATCTCCTTGCGCAGGGACACATAACGATACATCAGCGGCATGGCCTTGTGGACCGATTCGATCAGGCTGTCGTAAACGACGGCCGGAATGTTTTCACCGGCCATATACATTTCCCTGGAGGAGCCATAGCGCCTCGCCTCGGCTCGGACCACAGCCCCCTTCACCATTCCTGCATAGGAGGAGGCAAATGTATGTATGTGGTGTTCATAGCCTCTGTAATAGCTGTCAAAGGCATTTTTCCTGAGCTCTCTGTCCGTGGAGTTCTGCAGCAAAATATACCCGGATCCGGAAACCTCATGCTCTTTTCCCTCGCTGTCCGCAGCCGGGTCAAAGATCATATCCGCGTTCTGGAGGCTGGAGGCGATCTCGCGCGGCGCGGCAAAGACCTCTCCCATCATGGCAAGGAGCTTCTCCTCCTGTGCATTCAGCGTGTGGGGCTTTTCCCGCAGAAGCTTTTGGAGCTGATAGCGATAGTCCGCGAGCTCCGGCGCGGCTGCGATCCTCTCCAGCTCCTCCTCCGGCAGGGCCAGGATCTCCGGGCTCCCGAAGGAAAGCGCGGCCTCGGCCTGCACATATTTTCCGTAGATCCGGTTATACATGCTCTGTGCCTGGTCCTGACGCGTATCCTCGGCGTTCCGCAGACTGGCATAGCCGAAAAGGTTGGAAAGAAGCCTTTCCAGCTCCGTGCTGTCCTGCAGATATCCCGCGATGGAAGCCACGTCGGTCAGCTTTCCCTGCCAGGCCGCCGCCTTTTCCACAGCCTTGTCCAGCTCACAGAGAGCTTTCTCCCAGGCCGCGTCGTCGGCGTACATCCCGGTCAGATCCCACATGTAGTTCTGATCCATCTCACTTCGTTCACGTAATTCAGGCATGATCGCCCTCCCTCTTGTTCTCCTTATTTTCTGGCCACAAACAGAGTCCCTGTCTTTTTCCCGTTCACGATATCGTACAGGCAGTGCGGATTTTTGCCGTTCGTGACGATCACATCGATCCCCTGGGATGTCGCCAGATCCGCGGCCTGCAGCTTGGTCCGCATTCCGCCGGTGCCCCTGCGGGAGCCCGCGCCGCCTGCCAGCTTATAGGTGTCCTCATTGATGTCCTCGATCCGGCTGATCAGCGTCGCGTCCTTGTAGAGGCGGGGATCCTTATCAAAAAAGCCGTCGATGTCAGAAAGGATCACCAGCTTGTCCGCGCCGCACAGCACGGCCACGACAGCCGAGAGCATGTCGTTGTCACCGAAAAGCTTTTCGTCGGATTCGATCTCGGTATAACTGACGGAGTCGTTTTCATTGACGATGGGAATGATGTTCTGCTCCAGCAGCGCTTCGAAGGTATTGGCCAGATTTTCTTTTTTGACCTCTTCTTTGATGTCGTCTGCATTCAGCAGGATCTGCGCCACCGTCTTGTCATAATAGCCGAAGAACTTGTCGTACAGGAACATGTTTTCGCACTGGCCTACCGCCGCAGCGGCCTGCTTCATGCGCATTTCCTTTGGTTTTTCCTTCAGGTGCATCTTGTTTGCTCCGACGGCAATGGCCCCGGAGCTGACCAGGATCACCTCATTGCCCATGTTCTGGATGTCCGCCAGCGCCATGGAGAGCTCCTCCATACCGCGCAGGTTGCTGTTGCCCAGGTCGTTTGTCAGGGTCGAGGTTCCCACCTTGACCACTATTCGGTTACGTTTGATACCCATTTATCTTGTCTTCTTTCCAGATAATTTTCGTAACTGTTCAGTCACAAGCTCCTTCACAGTTACGAGGCCAGGCGCAGGCTCCTTTCGTCGCATTAAAAGTGCGCCTGGCCTTGGCTGTTCATCTTTTGATCCACGCACCTCGCAGTAAATGCGAGGTGCTGACTGAACAGTTACTAATTTTCAAGCTTGTCTTTGTCGGGATATTTTATACCAGAGCCTGTGTCCTGTTATGCCGGATCTCTTCCTGGCTACAGAGTCTGTACCCTGTTATGCCGGATCCGTCCCTGGCCGCAGAGTCTGTACCCTGTTACGCCGGGTCCGTTCCTGGTCGCAGAGTCTGTACCATGTTATGCCGGGTCCGTCCCTGGCCACAGAGTCTGTACCCTGTTATACCGGATCCGTTCCCAGCAGACCGATTTCAGCCGCATAGGGCTTCATGGCTTCGATACAGATCTGCGCCACATCCTTCACATCCATTCCCAGCATCTCACAGCCTTTAAGAATCAGCGGGCGGTCGCATTTAGCTGCGAAGCGCTTGTCCTTGAACTTTTTCATGAAGCTTTTGACCTCCAGGTCCGTGATCCCATGCGGTCTCATCCTGGCGCAGGCCTCAATGATGCCTGTGAGTTCGTCCACGGTAAAGAGGCTTTTTTCCATGTCGGTAACGGGTTCCACGTCTGTGCAGATTCCGTATCCGTGGCTCATGATCGCACGGACATCCTCTTCATCCACGCCGGCCGCGAGGAGGGGCTCCTGTGTATGCTGCAGGTGTTCTTCCGGGTATTTTTCATAGTCATAATCGTGCAGATATCCTACGGCCTTCCAGTGCTCCGGGTCCTGTCCGAAGTGTCTGGCCATGCCCTCCATCGCCGCCATCACATTGGTGCTGTGGACGATCAGATGGGGCTCTGTGACCATTTGGGCGTTCAGTTCCTTTGCCCTCTCTAGTGTCAGCATCGTCTGATTCCTCCAGATAATTTTATTCCGCGTAATTATATACTATAATGAGGAAGCGGGTCAAGCGAATTGAGTCAGGGGGACAGGTTCCTTGACTCACACAGACGTGTGAGTCA